>CAMLEX010000444.1 GCA_946479055.1 uncultured Bacteroidota bacterium
GAGATCTGTGGTAGTGACTGGAGTTCAGACGTGTGCTCTTCCGATCTCTCTTCTCCTTTTCGCAAAATGGCTTGTGGCACCGATGCACCGAGGCAACAGGTAGTAGCGATAAGACCTTCATGATATTGCAGTATAAGTTCTTTATCTATCCGTGGGTATTTGCTATACATGCCTTCAATAAAACCAAGAGAAGTAAGTTTTACTAAATTTTTATAACCCTGCTCATTCTTTGCCAGTAATATCTGGTGGTGACGGATATCTTTTTGTTCTTTAGTAAATGTTTTTTGATGCCGGTTAACAGTAATATAAAATTCACAGCCAACAACGGGTTTTACTTTCAGGTTGCCATTTTCATCTTTATGCTTATAAGCTTCCGCAACAAATTCAAAAGCGCCAAACATATTGCCATGATCGCTGATAGCCAAAGCCGGCATACCGTCTTTTATCGCTTTTTTATAAAGATTCTGGATTGAAGCAGCTCCATCTAAAAGAGAAAATTGAGTATGTACGTGTAAGTGAGAGAATTTCATTTGATATAATGTGAATAAACGAAAATGTGAAAATGCAATTTATATTTTTTATTGTCTTTGTTCCAAACCCACAGCTTTTCAAAACTAAAAATAATACTGCCCGGGCTCTTTGCTATTATCGCTATCAGAATTGATTTGTTTTACACCCGTTAAAATGTGAATGTAGCAGTTAAGATCAAAAGAAATAAATGATAAATCGAATGCATTGTATAGTTGGTTAAATTAAAAAAATCGTCCATCTATAAATTGTCCTTAATCAAAAAAACAGTTGTTTTAACCTCATTATAATGGTTATTTAGTGTTTAAACAATTTAGAAATTCAAAAATCGTTAAAAGGATATTGCTTTTTCACATTTTTTAAGTATATTTTTGCACGGTTTTTGAACTAACCGGATAAATAAGGAAGCTGCATGTTGAAAAAAATTATACCTGCTTTATTTACCATCGTCACAATGGCTAGCTGCTCAAGCATGAAACCTCTGAACTACTCAAATAGTAAACAGGTAGATGCTTCCTCGGCTATGTCAAAGAATGCTTCTTCATCTGGTAATAAAGAGGTTAGATTTTTAGATGATATATCCGTAGATGCGGAATCTTCCAATAACGCAAAAGTAGTTGCCGGCAAAACATCAGGAAGGCAATCAGCTGGCATCAATAATTATCATAACAGCAGGTCCTCTTCTGTTGAAAAAGCATCAGAAATCCAGCTTAAATACGCAATTCTATTAAATACTGAAGTAGAGTTGTTGCAGGACAATCGCCTTCTTGAGCATGTGGATGAATGGTATGGAACCCGTTATCGTTACGGAGGCACTACCAAAAGTGGGATTGACTGTTCAGCTTTTGTACAGGCTGTTTATCTTTCGGCTTTTGCCCTGTCGTTGCCCCGCACTGCAAGAGATCAATACCACAATTCCCGAATTATTTCAGCTACAGAAATGAAAACAGGAGATCTTGTTTTCTTTAATACTACCGGCGGAATTTCACATGTTGGTATTTATCTTCAAAATAATAAATTCATTCATGCCTCAACTTCACAAGGAGTTACAATAAGCGATATGTTTGATCCTTACTACCTGAGACGTTTTGTTGGTATAGGCCGTATTGAAAAACCCGAGGCGAAGATCAAATAATTTCTTACTTACTACTTTCTTTGTTACCCGAAAATCTTTTCCTGATTGACTCTATTACCGGCAGAATATCCGGGGATAATCTGAAATAGAGCATAGCTCCACCATACAAAACAATAAAGGCCAGGCTGCGTAATACCAACCCGGCAAAGCCATGCATATTGATAAAAGTAAAATAACAAATAGCATAACAAAAGGCTGCTATTAATACGGTATAAAGAGATTGTATGGTGAAAGGAAAAAGTCTGAATTTTTTCCATAAAAATGCAATGCGGACAACATTATAAACAGTAATAGAGATCAGGTTTGCCAATGCAGGTCCCAGCATGTCGTATTGTTTGGCAAGAATATAAGTGAGCGGTAACATCAAAGCCAATAGAATAATACCGCTTATCAATTCAAACCGCCATGCAGTTGAAGTGCCGATGATTTGTGCATTCACACCTGTACCCATGTCAACGACCGTGCTAAGGCCTAAAAATATAAACGAAGAAAATCCAAGTAAATAAGCATCTTTTAGTCCAAAGGTTCGGATAGCTTCGGTATAATTTAATGCTATCAGAATAAAAATACCACAGGAAAAAATCAAAAGATTTATAGAAGACCGTTGATATATCTTTTGCAATAACTCCCTGTTCTTATCTTTCCAGGCTTTTGATAAATGTGGGATGGAAACAGCTATAATACTGCGTTGAGGCGCTTGTATAACACTGGTCATTATTGTGGCTATCCCAAATATGCCCGCTTTTTCAAGTCCGTTTGGTAAAACAGATGCAATAACAATACTATCAAATGCCCGGGAAAGAGTAAAGATCAGAACACCTGAATAGACAAAGGCGCATAAGGTCAATATTTTTTTAAAATAGCGACGGGTGACCTTGCTTACACTGAAAGTAAAATAAATTTTTTTGTTAATCAACAGATAGGCAAACAAAGTGAGGGCAATAACAGGATATGCAAAAGCATATAGTTTTATAAAAAGACTAAAATCATCAATGACATTAATAATGAAGAGAACAATTAATAATGTTGTCAGTAAGCGCCATAGCACTTCTCTTGAAAAATTAGCCAGTACAGGTTTGCCAAGATTCCAGGTATACGCTTCAAGAATAGTGTATAGGGTAAGACCCAGTCCCATGGGAAATATCCAATAATAATATTTCACCAGCTCTGGCGCATTTTGACTATACTTTCTTATAACAAGGTCTTTAAAAAACCACCCCACGGCCATTACGAGAATAAAGCCAATTATGCCAACCAACAAAGCCCAGGTGATCATATCATTTTTTCGTGGCGGCAGGTTATCATGATAATAAGGATAAAATTTAAAAATGTAGGAAGGCATTGCCAGACCGGCAAAAGCCATCATCAGACTGGCAATGGGCATAAAAATACTGATCAACCCATAATCTGCTGTAGTAAAAAGCCCTTCTTTGGTAAAGAAATAAGTATTTAATAAGCCAATGGCAAAACCGATGTAAATAACGACCGAAGAAATAATGCTTTGCCGCCTGATAGTACTCATTTGGTAAAGATAATAGTCAATAAGCAACGAGCAATATACAATAGGCAATGTACTACAGCTATTGAACTTTTTTAGTATTGATGTAAAAATTATTATCAGGAGAAAAACTTTCTCCATCATACCAATCAGCTAAATGTATGGTTTGCCATTTCTCTGTGGGGTTTATCCATTGATACTTTTGTTCGAAAGATATTTTAACCGGCATCTTAAAACCGGGTACACAATTATTCCAACGATAAGAAACTGCTTTGCCTATGATCTTATATTCCAATTGAGGAATTTTGATGGTTCGCAGGTATTGATTAAATATTTTGGATAGGTCTTTTCCCGATTGCCGGATTATATATTTTTCTACATCTTTTGAATCAATCGTCCTGTGATAGAATTCTTTATTCAATCCACGCAATATTCTTTTCAACATTGCATCATCATTTATCACCTGGCGAATGGTATGTATTAAATTAGCACCTTTAGCATACATATCACCGCTGCCTTCATTGTTTACTCCATAACTGCCGGTAACAGGCCTGTCATTCTCTATATTTTTTCGAAGGCCCTGGCAATATTCATCAGCCGCTTTTTTCCCATACTGGCATTCTACAAACAATACTTCCGAATAATTGGTAAAGCCTTCATGCACCCACATGTCAGCAATATCATTGGTGGTAATGCTATTGGCAAACCATTCATGCCCGCTTTCATGGACAATAATAAAGTCCCATGTGCTTCCCCAACCGGTACCGGAAAGATCAGTTCCCAAATAACCATTCCTGAATTTATTGCCATAGGCAACAGCACTCTGGTGTTCCATTCCCAGGTGAGGCGTTTCTACTAGTTTATAACTGTCTTCATAAAAGGGATAAGGGCCAAACCAGTTTTCAAAGCAATTGAGCATAGGCTTTACATTGCGGCCAAATTGTTTCTTCGCTTTTTCAAGATTATAATCCAATACCCAATAGCTGCAATTAAGGTTTCCTTTTTCACCATTGTATGTTTCACTCCAGTTTACATACTTGCCTATATAGGGAATGATATTGTAATTATTAATCGGATTAATGACCTGCCATTTCCAGGTCGTAGTACAGTTGTTGTTGGATTTTTTTTCTTTTAATTTCCCATTTCCTACTGCTGTTAATGAATCTGGAACAGTAATGCTCAATGTAGCGCCATTGTCAGGTTCATCACCCTGGTAATCTTTGCAAGGATACCAGGCACTAGCACCTAATCCCTGGCAGGCAGCTGTTATCCAGGGTCTTCCTTTTTCATCTTTTGTCCATATCCAGCCACCATCCCAGGGAGGATTAACGGCCTCGCGGGGTTTGCCTGAAAAGAAAATCTTTACTTTCAACTTTTTCGCTGGTCCTTTTTTCCCTTTGAAAAGTGTAATAAAATAAGCATTTCCATCCTTTTTAAAATCTAATTTATATTTTTCTAAAAAGACTATACTGTCTATTGACATAGGCTGCTGCAGATCAATTTGCATAACAGGTATCTCAGGATAATTCATCGTTTCGAATTCTATGATATTATAACCTTCGATCTTTTTAACGGAGTAATCAGGCTTTACAGATATGTCATAATGTAACACGTTCCACCATACCCGGGCGGGTCCAAGACTTCCCCTCAGCGTATCCTGGCGTGTATATTGGGCGAATGAAGTATGAAAGCTAATACTGGTAACGCTGATTATAACTATTGTTTTTAAGAAGTATTTCAACATTCAATCTGTTTGAATTGTAAATTTAGCGTTCATGTTAAA
>CAMLEX010000445.1 GCA_946479055.1 uncultured Bacteroidota bacterium
AACCCTGCCGCAACTGGCGGGGTTTTTTATTGGCCGCCTGCGATGGAAGTCATGAGCATGATTTAGCTGAAAAACAGTTGCATGTCCCGCCGTGATCCTGACAGCTATGTTATACTTTGATATTTGTCTGTGACGGATAATCTTAAAGCTCCGAAATGAGTATTCATCTTCTTGCCTTATTTTTGGCAAAAGATAAGTTATGATCCAACGCCAGCAGAGTCTTTGGTTATTATTAGCAGCAGTTGCTTCTTTTCTTAGTTTCAAGTTTCCTTTTTATACGGGCAGCATACTTGAAAATAATATGTCTGGTTTTGCAGAGCTGGAAGGTGGCAGTAATTTTTTTCTTTTGATAGTTACCGGATTATCTATTTTGATTTCTGTAATTGCCATATTTATGTATAAAGACAGAAAAACACAACTAAAACTTGCAATTGGAGGAATCATACTTTCCATTATACTACTCATTTTATATTTTGTTGAAATAAAAAAATTTGAAAAAGGCAATTTCGCACTGACTGCTATTTTTGTATTAGCTATACTTATTGGTTATATCATGGCGGCAAGAGGAATATGGAAAGACGAAAAACTGGTTAAAAGCCTGGATAAACTGAGATAATTCTTTTAGAAGTTTCATTAAATAAGTTATAAGCCATACTGTCTTGCACAGTCTATGGCTTTTTTTTATACCGGGCGAACACAGGTAAAAAACAAGAAGGGCCGGCACAAATGAATGTCCAGCCCTTTCTCTCTCTATTGGTACTCTCTATACCCTCATTGAACAATGAGTGTCTTTATTTCCCGGTAATCGTTACCGGTTATTATTACGTTATAAATTCCTTGCATGACAGAAGAAGGCAACCGAAGCGTTTGAGTGGTTGAACTTCCCCTGTTAATAACAATGTCCTGGTATACTTCTTGTCCCATGGCATTGAATATACGCAGGGTATATCTCCCTTCTTTAATACCAGTAAGACTAATCATAAACTGGCTGTTAATAACAGGGTTGGGATATATGTTGAAGCCTGATTTTTTTCTACCAATTTCTATTCTTAATATTTTACTGAAAATAATCTTGGTGGTTTTCTCTATCGCTTTGATACGATAAAAATTGATGCCGGGTGAAGGACTTGCATCAAACTCAATATAGCTAGACTTATCATCACGGTTGCTTTTGGGTAAGTATTGCCCAATGATGGTATAATCTTTACCATCTAGAGAACGCTCAACGTAATAAATGGCAATATCTCTTTCAGTCAGGTTGCTCCATTCTATATTGACTCCGTCGTTTTTTTCGTATACAAATACTTTATCAAACATTACTGGCAAAGGATCATTAGCTGTTGAAATATTACCGAGGGCATAATATTTTTCACTGGTACTGATTTTTAAACCAGCACTATCTGATACTACGTATCCGTTGCCTGCATCCAGGCTATTGAATGCATTACCCACCTGGGTCCATTCAATCCCGTTTGAACGGGCAACACGTACTGAAGAAAAATCACTGATATAGGAGGCAGGATTACAATGGCTATATGCATTACGATGCATAGTAACAATTGCAGTTGGATCAAAATTACCTGTTGCCGGAAACAACTCCCAATATTCACAATAGCTTATATGATGCAATGGGGCATTAATGGTGCTACCTTTATTTGTAGCCGGTGCCCTTTTATATTCAGCCTGTATAGTGGCTATTGTATTCATTGGTGAAATGCCAATAGGAACACGACCTCCGCCAGCACCTGCCCAGCCCGTTGGAAATGTAAAAGCAGTATTTCCTACTTTCCGCAGAGGTCCCGCAATAAAAGAATTATCTCCGGTAGTAACTTTTCCACCTTCAGCAATCGTTAGAATATTATCCTGAGCAGTTTTCAAAAAGCCATTTGTTAATACAACCTCCCTGGTAACAGTGGTTGCTCTTGAAAGATTTACGCCTGCCCCTTCTGCTAATCCTGAATGATTGTTTATAACCAATCGTCTAACTGTAGCAGGTAAACCTGTTCCGGTTACCTGGTGTACAGAACCGTTAAATACATAGTCAGCCTTTGTGCTAAAAATTCTTTTTCTACTAACCTGGATAGCACCAACTAAACCAGTCAACGCAATGCCTGCGGGATGTGCTGTTATTAACGTTCCTCCTTCTTCAACAACAAAATCTGCATCCCCATCTAATACTGACTCACCAAGATCAACAAATGCGTTATTAAGTATGGCAAACTTTATATTACTGATTATACCACTTGTTTTTGACAACAGCTGTTTAGCGGTTCCATTGAAATTAATATTTAATGCTGCATTTGCCTTTAAGCTACCGCCTTTAATAATTAAATCACCAGCAAGATCTATCGTCGTATTGCCATCTGCTGCCATAGAGGTCCCTGGATTCAATATAAAGGCTCCGCCAATTTTTATGTTGTGCGGAATTTTCAAATAAACAGCCGGATCAGTACCAGCACCCATCTTGTTAATTATCAGATCCCCTCTGACTTCAGACGGAATTGAATTTCCCAGGAGATCTCCACCAGTTTGATGCGGACAATCCCATTTATAATTTCCAAAAACCTGATTTATTCCATCCGGAGCTTTGGTAATTACGCCTTCAATACTGCAAGTAGATTTTTTGTCCCATGCAGCCGCAGGTATTGTTCCTTTATCCCGCACATGCTCATACAAGGCTCCGTTTGTGAATTCTAATCTTGAATCAGTTGATAGTATATCTCCACCATTATTTTGCATTGTACCATTAACAGTAGTCTTTGTTGTTTCACCTTTATTGGTATAATAAGCCCTGTTAGTTGTTACAATCAACGTTCCGTCAATTGCTGCCCTGGAATTATCCGCCAATACAATGTTTAAATTATTTCCTATTGTAAGACTGGCATCTGTATTAATTTGAATAGCTGCATCTGCACTTGAATTGCCGATTGTCAATATTTGGGTATCACCGCTTCCACTACCATTCAAAATAACAGTACTACCAATAACATTAATGCCACTGAATGCAAGTGTGGGTACATTTGAAATAGTCGCTGAAATTCCATTAAATTCTAAAATATCTGATTGAACAGGGATACCGGCCGGGCTCCATTTTGTTGCATCATTCCAGGTCCCACTCCCTCCATTCCAGCTCCGCGTTTGCGACCAGGTGATCGCTGTCAGCAACAGGAAAATTAAAAGAGAGTAAAATTTTTTCATCCGGAACAATATTTAAAATACATAAGCTTAATTATAAATAAGGCTTACCAGGAATGGATAATAGTTGACAGGATTGGAATAGAAACTGATTAACCTAAAATAAAATCCCGGTCTGGCAGTACTAATTCTTATTAATTATTTTTAAGGATTTGCTGGTACGGAATTCAGAAGAATTGGAAGGAGTAATTCAACCTTTGAGTATACAAATCTAAAGTGCGGCCTTCAATAATGCAAGCATTCGCATAAATGTTTTTTAAACAATTCTTAGATCGCTAAATAAAATTATTGCACTGTAAACTGTATAGAAAAATTGTCTCCTGATAAAAAAGGCCGACCAAATAAATGGCCGGCCATGTCTCTATTGGTTCTCTCAGATTACTAATTATTGAACAATGAACATTTTGCTTTCACGATAATCATCACCTGTTACTACCAGGTTATAAACACCGGGCTTAACAGTAGATGGCAGATCCAATGTCTGAGTCAGGCTACTGCTTTGGTTGTTTATTAATTGCTTAAATATATCCTGGCCAGCTGTATTTATTACACGCAGGTTATACTGGCCACGTTTTACATTTGACAAACTAACTGTAACCTGGTTACCGCTTACAGGGTTAGGATACAACTTCAATCCCTGGCTTGTTTTACCAAGATCCACACTCAGTATTTTGCTGTAAACAATCTTACCTGTTGTTTCTTCAGCTTTGATGCGATAATAATTAGCTCCTGCACCAGGTGTTGCGTCAAAGGCATTGTAGCTGGCTTTGTCATTCTGATTGCTTGTTGGCAATTGTTTGCCGATTGCACTGAAATCTCTTCCATTGGTAGAACGCTCTATTGTATATTCAGCTACATCTTTTTCTGTGAGGTTGCTCCATTCTATTTGTACACCATTGTTTTTTCCGTAAGCTTTTACATCGGCAAATACTACGGGAAGTGGGTTAGCAATTGCATCGGTAGTTCCTATTGCGAAGGGGCTAAATGTATTCACCGCTCCCCATGTTACAGAACCTGATGCGGGAGTACCTGTACCAAAACCAGTGCTGGCAGAATTCCAGGCAGTTCCGTTATAATGCACAGCTCTCATCGATTGAACATCTGAAATATAAACACCTCCGCAAGGGCTGTTAGCATTCCAGTAAAGCGTAAGATTCACCGCAGTAGTACCAGCCGCTCTGTCTAAAGTCCAAAATTCACATGCGCTGATACGTTCAATACCGGCCGCAGTAATATTGTCCCGGTTTGGCGGTGTTGTACGCATATATTCCGCAGTAAAGGTATTACCAATACCTGCAACAGCACTAATAGCAATAGGTACAAATCCATTAGCCTTGCCCACAGGGAAAACAAATGCATCGTTTCCTATTTTTCTAACAGGGCCATTTACATAGGAAGTCGATGCAGCATTCGTAGCAGCTAATGAAGAAGTAGCACCATCATTAAATATCAGCAGATTGATTGCATCGCTGGTTACTATGCCACTTGTAAAAGTAGCATTAACTGTTACAGTAACCGGTTTTGTAAGAGTAACACCGCCACTTGTATTTGCAAAAATAATTTCACTGAAAGAAGTAGGCTGTATTCCGCCAATTGACTGCGCGGAATTCCCACTAAATATTACATCTCCTGGGCCTTGAGTAAACACACCATCATTTTCCCAGTTGCCAGCAATACTCAAAATTTTATTGTCGTTGTTAAAGGTAGCGCCGGCAGCTATTTCAACATTTCCTCCAAAAACAAGAGT
>CAMLEX010000446.1 GCA_946479055.1 uncultured Bacteroidota bacterium
AGAAATGACTAATAAGGAATAAGAAAGTGTGCAGTACCGATTTGAGACATACTTTCTGATTTATCATTTCATATCATTCATTTAAAAATCCTTTCCCATACCTGGAATGAATAACCGTATTTATGTTTTTCATCGGCTTCATGATTCTTCTGACTCACCAATTGCCATATTTTAGGATCAATAGCCGGGAAAAAAGTATCTGCTTCAAACTCTGCATCCACACGGGTCATATGAATCCGGTTGGCTTTTTCAAAAACAGAACGATATATTTCGCCACCACCAATCACCATCACCTCCTTTACATCCATTTCTTTGACAAGAAATAAAGCATCGTCAAAATTTTTGACCGACACTACTCCTTCAGCCTTCCATCCTGCTTGTTTAGTAAGTACAATATTTTTTCTCCCGGTCAATGCTTTACCTAATGATTCAAACGTTTTTCTTCCCATCACTACCGGCATACCCCAGGTAACGTTTTTAAAATACTTCATATCATTTGGTAAACGCCAGAGAAGCTGGTTGTCTTTACCAATGGCATTGTTGTTTGCTGCTGCGACGACTAAAGAGATGATCATAGAGAAACCCTCCAAACCTCCCTAAAGGGAGGCTTACCACTCACAGCCCTGAGAGCAGCAAGTGATCTATTTTTTTTAAACTATTATAAGAGCAAAGTGAAATAAGAATTTTAACCAACTAACTATTAAAAGAACCTGACTGATTTTAAAGTATAACTGACCTAAGTCACCCCTTTAGGGGGACAGGGGGTTTTATACCGCCACCGGCGCTTTTATCCCCGGATGTGACTGATAATTCTCCAGTGTAAAATCTTCAAACTTAAAATCGAAAATATTTTTTACCGCAGGATTTAATTTCATTGTTGGTAATGGATATGGTGTACGGCTTAGTTGCAGGTTCACCTGCTCAATGTGATTACTGTAAATATGTACATCTCCAAATGTATGAACAAACTCACCGGATTGCAAGTCACAAACCTGGGCGATCATCATAGTGAGTAATGCGTAGGAAGCAATATTGAATGGAACTCCCAAAAACACATCAGCCGACCGCTGGTATAACTGGCAACTTAATTTGCCATCAGCCACATAAAACTGGAACATATTATGACAGGGCATCAGGGCCATTTCCGGAAGATCTGCTACATTCCAGGCACTGATTATTAAACGGCGACTATCAGGATTCTTTTTTATTTGTTCAATCAGGTCACTTACCTGGTCAACTACTTTACCATCTTTTCCTTCCCAACTACGCCACTGTTTTCCATATACCGGGCCCAGATCGCCATTTTCATCCGCCCATTCATCCCATATTTTTACGCCATGTTCTTTCAGGTAGGCAATATTGGTTTCGCCTTTTAAAAACCATAGCAATTCATAGATAATACTTTTCAGATGTACTTTTTTGGTAGTCACCAGTGGAAATCCTTTTTGAAGGTCAAATCGCATCTGGTAGCCAAAACAACTTTGCGTACCGGTTCCCGTACGGTCAGTTTTATGAGTGCCATTGTCCAATATATGCCGGAGCAGATCAAGATATTGTTGCATGGCCGCAAGTTAGGAAATGTCTGAACGGGGATTTATAAGATTTATGGGATTGTGGGGAATGTGTGGATTTAAAAATGCCGGTTCGCTGGAACCGACAAAACTAATCTATACTTTTTCACTGTTTGCGTGGACTTACTGGGCAGCAGCCTCTACCTCTTCATTCTCACGGCTGATATAATCCGGCCTCAATGCAATAACAGGCGATTGTTCATCATTTTCTCCCATGATGGCAGAAAAATCTTTATACAGCCGCTGCAATGTTTGTTTATTGAATGAAAGTTTTTGCTCCATTGCATGGCTTTTTTGCTGTTCATAAGTAAGTTGCTCTTGCAAAACCGCTACCAAGTCTTTCCTATCTGCCACGGAAGCATTTAATATTTCATTCTGTTGCTTCACTTCATGCAATGTATTTTCTAACCAGGTAATATGATCAAGTTTTGAAGTAAGCAATTGCTGCCTTTCAATGAACTGTTCTTCTTTTCCATTCAGAACAATTTGTAATTTATTGGTTTCTTCCTGCTGCTGCACCAGGTCATTTTTTAATGAATTAAGTTGCAGAAGCGTATTTTCATTTGCATTTCTTACTTGCTCAAGCTCGGAGAGTAATTGTTTACGTTGACTTTCGGATTGATGATTATTCTTTATGCGCTGTTCCAGTTGATTCTGCAAAAAATCAATCTGCGCTTTCTTTTCTTCAATCACTTCTTTCAAATATTCCTGTTCAGCCATTTTATCTTTCAATGCCATCTTTTCCTGTTTCCAATGCTCAATAAACTGGGATCTTTCCTCTTCTGTCATTGTGCCCGTATGCACCCGTTCCAGCAACAATTCATGTTCATGCTCAAGATTTTGATAGGAGTTTTTCATTTGCTCAAGCCTGGTTAATAATTCTTTTTTCTCTGCTGTATAGTCTTCAGTCATTTTATTGATCTCGGTTTCCATATTTTGTGGCATTGAATCTTGAAAGTTTTCCATATTGCTATTTTTTTTGTTAATAAGCATAGTTGTGGCGTAGCTGGCCAGCATTGCATACTTTGTTTCTAATTTTTCAAAATCGTGGTGCAAAGCGGTGTAGCGGGCATGATTGTAGGACAATCGTTTTTTGTATTCACTGATAAGAGAAGAATGGTCAAAGAAAACATATTCGCCGTCGCCTTTTGTATAACCTAACAGTTCAGGAGAGGCATGCATAAACTCTTCATCTTCATTTTCGGCTTCGGCTTTCTCTAATTTCTTTTTCCGGTAATGAAAAAAAACAGTCAGCAATACCGCCAGTAGTAAACCAGGTAGTATGATCCAGCAAAGTATTTGAATAAATTTTACAAAATCAAAGGCGGGGCCTGTGGCTAACAACATCCTTAAAAAGTTTTGCGTAAAATTTTTACATACTTGATTTTGACAGGGTTGGATAAATGGAATTGAATCTTTGTCGTAAAGGGATAGTGGTGCGAATGTTTTAAACGCTATTAAACAACATAATCAGCAGTACATTTTTGGGTAGTGTAAAATTGAATCAACAGGTGAGCCAGACCTATTGCCTGAAAACCAATAATGATACCAAAAGAAGTTAAATTTTATTGCCAATTAAAAATATTATACACATACTTAATTGGCTTAATAAGAAAGAAGATTGAAAAACCGAGGGCTATAATTATAAAAGTAATTATTGATACACTCTAATATAATCAACGATCAGCCATTGCGGAAAAGAAGTATTTGCATCAGGAGTGCCTGGCCAGTTGCCACCCACCGCCAGGTTGATGATAAAATAAAAATCTTCATTAAAAGGATAGGTAGTGCCTGCGGCAAGGTCGGCCTTATTAGCAGTTGAAAAAATATTTCCATCCAAAAACCATTTTACCTGGTCCTGTTTCCATTCAATAGAATATACATGAAACTCATCATGTAATGAGCCTGAAGAAATAGCAATATTGCGGTTGTATTGTGTGCTGCCGGGACCGGGACCATAATGTAATGTTCCGTGTGTCCGTCCCGGATCATGCCCTACCATTTCCATAATATCTATTTCACCGCTGGTAGGCCATCCGCCATATACATTATTTTGTGGCAGCATCCAGAATGCAGGCCAGATGCCTTTACCTATTGGAAGCTTGGCCCGAATATCAACACGGCCAAACTTGAATGTCTTTTTACCTGCAGTAAATATTTTTGATGAAGTATAGTCCTTCCCATTATATGTTTCTTTTTTGACTTCAATGATCAGCTTGCCATCCTGGAAGAAAAGATTATCCGGTCTGCCGGTATAATACTCCAGTTCATTATTTCCCCATCCGCAGATAGTAGGGCAGCCATCACCATTTTGATTGGACCATGCAGTAGCATCTAATGCTGTTCCATTAAATTCATCTGCCCATGACAATGCATAACCGGTATACGTTGTTGGTGCATCGTAGCCAGTATTAGTAAAAGAAATTTTTGTATCGTCGTTCACAATAACGCCTGTGGCCTTATGTTGCTGGATAGTAGCATTGGTAGCTCCTGTGAGCATTAATGTAAAATCTTCATCAGCTTCTCTTTGATCATCAGCAATAATAGTAATGATAATTTTTTTTGTTAATTCATTGGGCAGAAAAGTAGCGGATTGATTAGTAACGGACTTATAATCTTCACCAGCTTTGGCCAAACCTTCTATAGTAGAATAAGTAACTGTTACAGGTTGGGAAGACGTTTTGTTTAATGATAAAGTAAATTCAAATGCAGACTCACCAGTATTGTTTTCCGGCAGGCTGATATTATTAATGCTTACAACATGAGCAGGCTGATTGCTATCAGCACCACTACTACCCTTCTTGCAACCGATCATTAACAATAAAAGGAGCGAAAAACTAAATTTTACCATCACCGTTGTTTGTTGTAAAACACATATTAAAGTGGAAGCATTCAACCTTGAAAGGTAAATGCGTTCCACTTCTGATTACTGCTCAGCGAAACTGCATCTGAAAAAGATGAATTGATTATTCAGCATTTCTTATGCTCAATAATTCTGGTTTTGTGTAAGGCCGCCTGTTTTTATTTCGTTATCCGGAATAGGCAATAATTCATGCTTACCTGTTACAAATCCAAGACTGCCTAATTCTGCAGCAGCTTTTCCCCAACGTACCAGGTCAAGGTAGCGATAGCCTTCAAATGCAAGCTCCAATTGTCTTTCCAAAACAATGGCATCAAAAAGAGCCGTGCCTGTCGCTGTTACATCAGCAAGCCCTGCCCTGTCACGAACTTTATTTAATTCTGTACGGGACCTTGGTTCATTTCCCGCCCTATAATAAGCTTCTGCTGCCATCAGTAACACATCTGAATAACGGATCAGGCGCCAGTTAGTACCATAATTCAAAGATCGGAAGAGCGTCGTGTAGGGA
>CAMLEX010000447.1 GCA_946479055.1 uncultured Bacteroidota bacterium
TTGAGCCTTGATTAGGCTTTTGTTGCGTCACACTCGTCGGGGGTTCTGTTCGCTATTGTATATTTTTTAAATCATCATTCCTTACCTCTTGTCCAATACTTTAAACCAGTATTTTGTAGATCGAAAACCAAAAATTCTTTTTTATATTTAAGATTATCTATTTTATGCACGAATAGCGGAATTTCCTTTCGTTTTTTAGGAAAATAAATATAAGCCAGCATCTCATTATGATTATTTAATTATATGAATATTAAACCTATTTTTCTTATTCTTTTCACCCTCATTGCTTGTTGTTTTAAAACCAATGCCCAAAATATTTACGGCTTGTCAGATGGCAGGGATGAAGATCATTGGTGCAATGAATGTGAACAGACAATTCAAAGTAAACCCAAAGAAATACTTTTCGGCATCCATTTTATTAAGGGAGATGTATATTTCGCCATGACAAACGAAACCTGGTTCAATAAAATTTTTACCCAACCTACGGATGGCATTACAGTGGATATAGTCACCAAAGATCAGTTTGATTGTAAAAAAGATCCTGTTCAGGGAAATAAATTCCCAAAAGGCGTTTTTCTAAAGCCTATTCTTTTACCAGAATTAAAAAAGAACCTGAAAAAAGAATATGATGGTGGTGTCATGATAAAATTAGGAGCAATCCCTAAAGAACTTTCCGGTAAAGAAATAGAAGGTAACCTTGTGATCGTTCGGAATAGAATGATTTGCTATTATACCAATTTTACACATATTGAACGGAGTTTATGGAATTTATTGGATATGGGCCTGTACACAGATTCATTGGTAAACCGTGAAGAAATTCACAATAATACTTCCTCAGAACCAAAATATTTTTCCTATACAAAAAAGATCACTGTTGTTGTTCCCTTCGGGCGGGGAAAATCTGCATTCCTCGCTGATGAGATAAAGCCACTTTATGATTCCCTGAGCCTCTCCGGTTATTCTGTTAAAAAAATCGTTGTCCGCTCTTTCTCATCCGTAGAAGGCTCTTATGAGGTGAATGTTAAACTTCAGCAGCAAAGAGCGCAAAATATCACTAAAGCCATACAAAGTTTTCAGAAAAAGAAAATCAGAACAGAAATATCGTCCGGTGAAAATTGGGTTGAGTTTATGCAGGATGTTAGCAACTCACCACAAAAAGAATTAGTAGCCTTATCAAAATTTGAAATAAAGAAAAGGTTGGCTAATAAAGCATTGCTATCAGAACTGGAGCCCATACTCAGTAAACATAGGAAAGCTGTCATCACAATTTACGCTAATGCAAGAAGCACAGCAGATGATATACCAGATCAAGATATGATTAGTAGTTTTCAAAAAGCAATCGCTCAAAAAGATGTAGACAAGGCCATACTTATTCAACGCTCCATTTTTGAAAGAGTAAGGGATAACAGTTTGCCTGCCTCTTACTTTGACAATCTTGAAATTCCTACTGAAAAAGATTTTTCCCGGCTTCTTAATGACCGGGAGATATACAAATATTTTCTAAGCGAAATATACGAGGATGAAGCGATTGAAAATCTGCAAAAACTGGAAAAACTTGATCCGGATAATGGAAAGATCAAATATAATATCTGTGCTTTACAAATGGTGCTATGGCAATTCAATGACAGTCTCCTGGATAAAACAAAGTTTCTGTCGCAAATAAGAGGTTTGTCAAAATATAAAATAAGAGAAGGCCTTGTAAAACGAATGCTGGTGAATTATAATATCATCATGGCAGAGATACATATGAAGAATGAAAATTATGAGGCCAAAGACAAAGCTTTGTTTGAAATAAAAGAAAATTATATGGACAAAAGCTTCACAGATCGTGATCTTCTTTCATTAGGGAAATATTTTAGTCAATATGCCCAGTATGAATGGGCCGACGACATCATTACGCCCAGGATGAATAAACTG
The DNA here is from genome assembly GCA_946479055.1 of uncultured Bacteroidota bacterium. The sequence goes on from CAMLEX010000447.1 coordinate 1,918, forward strand.
GATGTAGATGAGGATCTTTTGTTCTTTTATGTTAATCTCTCCGTTTTTACTCAAAAAGATTTTTCTGAAGACACTTATTACAATATGCTTTTAAATGCCATCAGTATCAACAATACCCGGTTTTGCGGTTTTTTCAACTCAACTGATAAAGGTGGAATATCTATGCAATTGTTGCTGGATGAATTCTGGAAAAAGATGTATTGCGAAAACTGTAAAAGCAATGTAATATCAAATTACTATTATTCAAAAAGATAAAATTCTGTTTTGAGGCAAACATAAAATGCCGTTGTAGTAAGTGTTCAGCATAAAGAGTCAAGGGCTGTAGTTCTGCAGTTATAGTCAGGCAAAAAAATTACTATTTTTAAAAGTCAAAAAATCAGAATGATCGATTTAAATATAATACGGGAATACTATGCATCCATGCCGGAAGAAAAACTGATACGTTTCGTTAAGGAAGATAGCCACGATCTGACAGATGAAGCCTTAACAGTGCTGAAACTGGAGTTTGAAAAACGAAAACTGGATATTAATGCTTTTATCCCGGCTAGTAAAGAGATATCCGGTGAAGTAGAAAGAGAACCCTTACATGGCTCATATTATTCAGGTAACAATATAGACAATGCAATGCAGGGGTTAACCTACCAGGAAATGATGCATCCGAAAAAGGAACCACATGAAAACGATGAGATATCCCTCGCAAAACTTACAGAGGAAAATCTGAAAGAGCTAGTAGAAAAAAGCCATAATGCCATGTTGAAAAATGGTGCCATATGTGTTATTGGTCTTGGTGTTACTTTAATAACCCTTTTTATAGCTGAGGGCAAAGGAGGCAGCTATGTTGTTGCGTGGGGGGCTATTCTCTTTGGAGGTATCGGATTCTTCCGGGCACTGGGTGCCAAAGAAAAATTTCAGTCTGCATTAAATGACATTACTGCTAAGAAAGAAGAATTGCCGGAGAATTAATCTTTATAATAACCTAGTTACTCCATTGTTGGTGCTTTATTCTACCAACAACGACATGATCTTAACAACCGATAGCCGAAATTGATGCAGCCAATTTCCAAAATCAAGACTACCACAAAAACTTCTCAAATTTAGAAAAGCAAAACCATGCTAACACAAACACTTAAAACATTATTCCACAGAGAGCTCAATAAGCTAAAACAGGAAATAGAATTATATAAACAAGAAAGCAAATTATGGATCATTGACAAAGCCATTGCCAACTCTGGCGGCAATTTATGTTTACACCTCATTGGCAACCTTAATACCTACATAGGAAAGGAATTGGGCGGCACAGGTTATATCCGAAATCGTGACCTTGAGTTTTCACAAAAAGATATCCCCCGGGATGAATTGTTAAAGAAGATAGATGAAACAATAGGGGTGGTTGAAAAAACTCTTGATACAGTAACCAATCAGCAATTGGAGGAAGAATACCCCGCAGTTGTTTTTGCCGAAAAAATGACGACAGGCTTATTTTTAATTCATTTACTTGCTCATCTTACCTATCACCTTGGGCAAATAAACTATCATAGAAGACTATTAGATGCGTAATGATAACTTCACGCCACCAGCTATCATTTTATTTACTAAACCCTCACAAAGCAGATTCAACTACATTCTTACTTTCCATGGAATGACAGAAGTAATGCGACAGTATATCTGCAAGACAAAAAATTGTCGCAAATGATCCTATAAACTGTCGCATTGCCACCCTATAGAAATTCCACTAACCCTATACTTTTACTCAACGTTAATTACCAAATGAATTTAACAATGAGAAAATTAATGCTGGCCATGCAAATCTCCGTTGATGGATTTGTGGCGGACACAAACGGAAAAACGGATTGGCAGTTGTGGAAATGGGATACTGAGTGGAACTGGGATGATGAATTGAAAAAATATTTCACCGGCATAATGGATTCTGTTGATTGTATTTTGCTTACCAGAAAAATGGCAAAAGAAGGGTTTATCTCTCACTGGAAACAGGCGGCTGAAAATCCAAATGACCCGCGGTTTGCTTTTGCCAGGAAAATTAACGAAACACACAAAGTTGTTTTCACCAAAACTTTAGAAAAATCAGAGTGGGCTAACGCAGACCTTGCCAAAGGCGGCCTTGCAGAAGAAATCAACCGTTTGAAATCAGAGGAAGGCAAGGATATCATCGTTTATGGTGGAGCAGGTTTTGTATCTGCATTAATTAAAGAAGGACTTATAGACGAGTTTCAATTATTCATTAACCCGGTAACTATTGGCAATGGAATGACAATATTCAGCCATCTTTATAGTAAACAAAATATGACACTGGTAAAAGCCAGATCTTATGACTGCGGAATGGTAGTGCTGATTTATAAACCGAAAAATAATCAGACCTTAGTGAATGGCAAAGCTACCCGGCTTGGGACGAACAAGGTTAGCTGACAAATATTTCCTTTTATCGTTTTCATTCCAATTAATAAAAAACAAACCAAATGAGAAAAATAGTATTGTTTATGCACACATCCCTGGATGGTTTTGTAGCGGGACCCAACGGGGAAATGGATTGGATAAAAGTAGACGATGAAATGTTTGACTTTGCCGGTGAACGTACAAACGAAGCCGACACCGCTTTATATGGACGGGTAACCTACCAGATGATGGATGCTTATTGGCCAACAGCTGCTGATAAACCAAAAGCTACCAAACACGATATTGAACATTCAACATGGTATAACAAAGTATCAAAAATTGTTTTATCCAGAACAATGAGCGGGGAAAATTTAAAGAATACAAAAATCATAAGTGATAATGTTATAAAAGAAATAACCGGGTTGAAACAAGCCGCGGGTAAAGACATTATAATTTTCGGCAGCCCATCCGCTTCACACACACTGATGCAGGAAAACTTAATAGATGATTACTGGCTTTTTATAAATCCTATTCTTCTTGGAGAAGGCATTCCATTGTTCAAAAACATTAAAAACAGAACTAAACTCAATCTTGTAAAAACCCATGTTTTTTCTTCGGGTGTGGTTTGTC
>CAMLEX010000448.1 GCA_946479055.1 uncultured Bacteroidota bacterium
AGTTTGCATTTGCTGCAGCATGAATATTTTGACATTTACTTTCTACTTCTCCATCATCTGTGGCTTTGCACTCGGATGGCTGCAAACTCATTGCTTCTTTTAGTTCGTTATTATTAATGCTGACTGCATAGGCTGTAATTACGGCTGCAATATCACAAGCCATATTGCAAAGGTTTATTTTTAGTACACGCTTATCTGTTGCGATACCGGTGATTATTTGGTTTTCGATTGCTATTACTCCTTTTAGTGAACTGAGTTTTGCTTTTAGTATTGTAAACAATGCATCGAATGCGGGAACTGTTAGGATGATTGTTGCATTGGCTGGTACGGTACCGAATGTAACAGTAGCATCGTACATGTTTAGTTTGGATTCTTCTCTTGATGTCATGGTTTAGTTTTTGAATTTGTCATTAAATAAGGTTATTGTAACGTTGATTTTTGCTGGTGTAACATAGGATTTGGCGAGTGGAACATTGATGTTGGCGACTGTAACGTTGATATTTGCTGATGTAAGAATGGTTTTGGTGATTGTAACATTTGTTTAGGTGACTGTAACTATCTTCTTTGCCGCTGCAACATGCATATTTGTCAGTGTAACTATTTGTTTGGCTGATGTAAGGTGCATGTTTGGCGGTGTAACATTTCGTTTGGTTGATGCAAGTTTGGTTGTTGTCACAAGTCCTGGGTGTTTAAAGTTGAAAATCATTTAGTTAGTAGATCCCGATATACATCCGGGACAGGCTTTGCGACAACACTCCCTCCCCCCGCACCTCCTAAAGCATCACGAGTTCGACTAGCCCGCTTTTATTTTTATAGTGATCTATTGCGCTGCTGTATTGCCAGTCTGCTGCATTGTTTACGAATCCGGCACGGACGGGGTTTTCATGGAGATAGCTGAGTTTTTGTGCTATGAATTTATCTGTTGCTAATAGCATAGGATGATTGTCCTGTTTCCAGAACTGATTGTTTTTATTGTTGCTATTTGCTTTGCCCGCCTCGCTGAATATTTGAAGCATCCCCGTCCGACTGGCGTCATCCGGGCGGGCACTCTCTCCTGCTTTCTTTTTCATTGCACATGATTGCTGTTATAATTTTTGATGCGGTGTACTTTTTCATATCTCTCATAATGTCTTCTAACGGTATTTCTCCTTTGCGGCTAACGATCATGTGAATGTGATTTGTCATTATTACCCAGGCGTGTATCTGTAATCCTTTTGCTTTTTGACAATGTTTCCAACTGTCTAGCAATATTTGTTTGTATTCGTTTCTTGTGAATACATCTACCCAAGCGACCACTGAATATGTAATAAAATAACAGCCATCGGGGTCATCAAATTTGTAGTTGTTGCTCATTCATTTTTTGTTTGAGCAAATCTATCTTTTCAAAGAACTAAAGACAACCCGTATTGCTACCTGTTTTTGCGCGTCAAATACGTTGATTTTTGAATAACGTTGTCGCAAGTCCACTTCTTTAGTACTCTTTCTGACTTAAGCGACCAGGACTTGTGACAATGTTTTGACCGGAAAGAACTTTCGTTTGGTTTTGCCACAAGTCCTGGTAGTTTAAATCGATATTTCATTTGTTGTTATGCCACAAGTCCAGGTCGTGTTAATTTGTCAGTTTTTTTTGCAAGAACACTTGCTAGTTTTGCCACAAGTCCGGGTCGTTTTATTTTGAATAGTCATTAAATTAATAGACTTGCGGCAACGTTCCTAAAAAGAACACTTCGCCGAACGGGAGTGATTATTATTTCTTTTCCTCACTCGCAGGCACACTCCAAGTTGGAAGACCTGCCTTCATTTTAGCTAATGCTTCCTGTTTCCATTCACTAGTTGGGTCAAGTTTCAAAGCTTTTTCTTCCCAGGCTATTGCCTCTTTAGTTCTGCCAACCTTATGCAGCAAATTGGCATAAGTATCAATGTGATTAGCCGATGGATTTGATTCTTCAACCTTTAATATTGTCTCCATCCACCTCACGCCTTTGCTAAGTGCAGACTTATCATTGCTGTGCTGGAACAATACATCAAATACCATATTGTTAAGAAACCATCTTCCCCAAAAGCTTGTATCAACACCGTACTTTTCAATCTTTTTAGTATTGTATAGAGTAAGTGCAGACCAATCCTTTTTAAAATTATACCAGCCAAGTTGAGCATTTAATATGATTCGCTCAGCATAACGGTTACCATATTTCTTTTTAATAACAGCAGTATATTTTTTCCAATCCGGATTATCCGTTTTAGGAATCAATTCATTATTAATCCATAAATGAGGGTCTATTTCTTCCTTAGTAATAACAAGGTCAACCATATTTTCCGCATAGCCTTTTTTTCCTATTACTTCGTCCACTTTTTCTGAGTGACGATAGAACAATCAAATCCCCTTTCACTAGAGCTTACTATCTTTATAAAAGATGCCAAAAAATTAATATTGTCAGCTTTGTATAATTCCTCATCTTCAAGTTTGTATAAATAATTATTGATATAATCCTTTCCAATTAAAATGGCTATATCCTTCTCCTGAAATGAGATCGCCATTTTTGCCAAGGAAGGCATTAAGTTAAATCCTGTCCGCCCTTGCTTATAATTTTCAATTAAAGTATAAAACTGTTTTTCCGGATTAAGCGCATCACTTACCAACTTCATAAAGTCAAAAATTGGTTTAAAGCCAATTGCTTTGTGTACTATTCTTCCGTCCGGTGAAAGAAATAGATAAGTAGGATAGGCAGAAACACTATACTGCTTATTAAGTTGGCTTGCATCTGAATACCATTTTTGAATAAATTCATTATCCTGTTTGGAAGTATCCATCTGTACTTTTGTTGAAATGAACTTTTGATTAACATACTCTCCTACTTTTTCTGATGCATAAACAATGTTATCCATTGCTTTGCAAGGCCCACACCAGCTAGCATAGCAGTCAATAAAAATATATTTGTTTTCAGCTTTAGCTTTTGCCAACACTTGTCCCCAGTTTAATCCTTGTTCAAACTTGATACCTTTGTCATCCTGAGCATAAGCTTTACAGGTCAATGACAACATCAAGAATATTATTATCAATTTTTCCATTTAATTTGATTTTAGCAACCCTGGTCCGGGGGTTTTAATTTCATAATCGAGTTCCAATCCGGTTTCCAATCCTTTCAATTTTGCAGGTATTCCACGAGTCATCCACTTTGGCGCAGGGGCGCCCTTTAGATAATGATCAAAAAATTGAGCAAGCCGTATACTGCAATCCGCACCAGCACTACCAGAAAGTGTATGATCTCCATCATCATATTGCAACATCCACACTTTTTTGCCCAAACGCCTTAATGCTGTAAAAAATTCCACCCCTTGTGCAAAAGGCACATTCCCGTCATTCTTATTATGCATCATTAACAAAGGCGTCACTATTTTATCTGCACAGAAAATCGGAGAGTTTTTTATGTATCTATCTGGGTTTTGCCAAAGTGTTGCTCCTATTCGTCCATTTCTCAATTCCCAATATTCTAGAAAACTTGCGCCTTCACCCCATAGGGCGCCTGATGCACTAATAATATCAGAAACCCCAGCTGCAGTCATAGCAGCAGCAAATAAATTAGTATGAGTAACGATATAATTTGTTTCAAAACCACCAAAACTATGTCCCTGGATTCCCATCTTTTTTGCATCTATCCAAGGCAATTTAGATAAATAATTAGCTGCTGACACAATTGAATTAAAAGCACATCTACCTGTTTCACCAATTGTATAATGTATATCAGGAGTAAATACCAAATAACCATTACTTACAAACCAAGGTATGTTGATAGATCCGTTGGACACACCTGGTTCAATATAATAATTTAATTTCTGAGATAATTTCTCATAATAATAAAAAATTAATGGGTATTTTCTTTTTGGATCAAAGCTCTCAGGCTTATACAAAACTCCCTGTGAAATTCTCCCATCCAAAGTTTTCCATGTATGCAGTTCTGTTGTCAGCCAGTTATATTCCTTTTCGGGATGCAGATTACTTAGGGGTTTAAACGTTTTAAAATCAGTAGTAGTAAAATAATTAGGAAACTCGGAAGCACTCATACGATTTACAAGATAAATTTCAGCATCCATTGCCTTTAACAACGGAGAACTATGTACACCAGACAAAGAACAACCGCTATATATATATTGTCCCATGGTCAGCAGTATTGGATCACCTTTTTTATTTAGTATTTTACTATAATAGCCATTATTCTTATTATTTTGATTAAAAGCGTTTAAAATTAGTTTTTCATAATTACCGATCGTAGGGCTATTGGTCATAACTAACCGAAATACAACCTTATGCTTTCGACCATATCCATTGGTAACATTAATAGGAGCTTTGTTTCCTGCTAGGTCTAGCTGCCAGATGTCATTATTGTCATAGATAAGCACAGCAATATCATTGACTAACCAAGCAGCTATCCCTATTGGAGGTGGTAGACCAGGTAAATCATATTTGATATTCACCAAAGGAACAAGAATTCCTTTGGAAATATTTCGTATTGTTGCAGATTCTAGCTCATAGCTGAAATAATTTTTTTGTTTATGATCATAGTAAACTAGATACTTTCCACCTGGAGAGAATTGTCTCAACCCTGCATCTTTTAGATATTTCCTAACGCCATCTTTCGTAGAGACTAAATAATATGAGATTTTGGAAGCGGGATTCCAATTAGATTCTCCCACAGCTCCTCCTTTTCCATTTATTGCTAAAACATAATCATCCTTTCGGCCATTAGTTGAACCAAATATTATATACTGATCCTCATCCTGTTGCAAGCGGATAATACGACGATCATTTATGTTGATAACCGCCACATAACTCTTCGGCCTTAGCTCATTTAATTGATCTGATTGTAATTTAGAGTCTTTATAACTCCAGATATCTATTTTTACGCCAACAGTAATAGCTTTAAGG
>CAMLEX010000449.1 GCA_946479055.1 uncultured Bacteroidota bacterium
TCAATCCAATTGGCGCATTTGGAGTCATCTTGTTTAGTCTCTTGTTGCAAATAGTTTGGAGCAAAAAGAAAACCCTGCTGTTTGAGCAGGGTTTAAAAAGTTGAAATTAGTTTTTCCCAAGTTCCTTCAGCAACTTCTCATTCAGTTTTACATAATCATCATTTTTTGCTTCAGCAGCCAGTTCTTTTGATTTCAGTGCTGCTGTTTTAGCTTCACTTACTTTACCCAGTTTAGCAAGGCAATTAGCCCATTGATGTTGTATCCAAAAGGCATTGGGTTGTGCTTCCACAGCTTTGTTAAACCATGCCAAGGATTGATTCAGATCCTTACCATTTTCCATATAATACATGGCCGCCTGGAAATAAGGAGGTTTATCTCCTTTCATCGCTTCCTCAATATTAGCCATGACCTTACTGTCAACTTCGGTAGTGATAGGAAGTACTACGGTTGATTTATCCCACATTATATAAAGTTCGCAGCTTGCAGGTTTTATATTGGCAAATTGCATAGTAAAAGTTTCCGCTGCTGATTTCATCTTCGACACTTCTGATACAACTCTTACAACATCCATCTCTTGTTTGTAGGCTGCAGGACTTGTTACATCTGTTTGTTTGGTGATAATAAGAGTCCAGCTTTTTTTATCCGGGATTGTCAGCAAACCATATTTTCCGGCAGGTATCTTAGTGCCGCCAATCGTTACTTCATCACCAAAAGTCAAAGTAGTAGCGTTGTTCGCTCCGGTACGCCATACATTGCCATAAGGCACAATATCTCCGAATATTTTTCTTCCCTTTATTCCGGGGCGGGAATAAGACAATTCAATAGAGGAGAGTCCAAAGTCCTGTTTAATGGTTTGAGAAGGACTGGGCGCCGGTGTTTTTAATTGCGCATCAGCAATAAAAAAACTACAGGCGGCAATAACCGAAAATATAACTTTCTTCATGGTAAACTTTGTTTTTGAAAGACAAAGGTAGGGAGTAGATATGAAGTACGAACTACGAAGTACTTTAGATGGAGATAGGTCCGCGGATTATGGTTCTTAATAATGTAGAAAATACGAAGTATGAACTAGGTCGGGTTGTAACAGGTTTCGGATTTGCGGCGTATAAAAAAAAGCACGAACTATGAAGCACACTAATTGACAACAGACTCTCCGCTTTCGTACTTCGTAGTTCGTATCTCGTACTTAAAATGCGATTTTTACCGTGGCTTTTCCTTTCCTTGCTTTGCGTTTCCATTTAGGGCCTTCTTTGACAAGGCGGATAGCTTCTTTATCACATGTTTCGCAAAGAGATTTTTTTACCGTGATATTAAACGGCTCCCCGTTTTTATCAACTTCAAAAGAAAGTTCTACTTCACCCCGTGTGCCGGTTTGCTTGTCTTTAAAGTTGTCTGGAACTTTAAGATTGTTGGCAAGATAAAGATCATAATTTGTCCAGCCATCTGCAGGCTCCGGTTCTTCAAGCACCATCGTATTGTTCTCTTGCCTTTTGCTATTAACTTTTTTATTGCTTATCACTATTTCCGCCAGGCTGCTGCGATCTTCCTGCAACTGCACCTGGTTATTAGGGATATTATTTTGCAATTGTACATTGTCGCTTTCAAATCCTAATGACCGTACTTGTACGGTCAGAATTGAATCAGGAGATGTCAGCGTAAAATATCCCCTTGCATCGCTATAAGTTCCTATACTGTCTTCAATATTCGTAATATTGGAAAAAGGTAATGCATTATTATAAGCATCTGTTACCCTGCCACGGAAAATATTGGTTTGGTTGAAGGCCTGCTTGCGTAGATTATTATTCCTTGTAATGCCAGCGATTTTGCCTTCAATATTTTTTTCATTTTGCGAATCCGGCGAAACGGAAACCTCGTCACTATTTAATCTTTTTGTTTTATATTCTTCCGGCCTTGCGGCACTGGCCCTTCTTTGACGGATAGCATCGTCCAATGTTTCTTCCTTTGCTCTTTCTGCATTGCCAGTAGCTGGTGCGCCTGATACAGTTGATGCATTACCCGGTGCTTCGGTATCATTAATTACTGGCGTGGTTTTATTAGTTTTTTTCGGGCTTTGCTCTTTTGTTAAGTCAACTGAATTGTTTTTAATAAGTTCTGTTTTTGCCTTGTCTTTCTTCACTTCAGGTGTAGGAGTGGTTGATCTGGCATTGGTATCAGCATTTAATAAAGCAGGCGAAGTTGTTTTGCCGGAATCTTTTGCTTCTGTAGTTGCCGCTTCTTTTTGAACCGCTTGTGCAATATCGTTGGACTTATTATTAAAGCCAAGCTGGTAAACGATCAATCCTGCACCTGCTATTAAAATAATCATAGCGGCCACCTTCCACCAGGAGAAAGATTTTTTACCTGCCGCAATGGGAACTACTTTATTTTCTTCCTCAATTCTGTTTGCCAGCCGGTTTTGCAGCTCCGCAATATCAGCATTGGCGTTTACCCCACTTATGGCATAGCCTTCTAATGCGTCCGCTAAAAACGGATCATCCAATGCTGCTTTTTCCAGGGCATGCATTTCTTTAGCCGGTAACAGGCCCTTATGATATTTTTCAATATCAGCGGCAGTAAATTTTTTTATGTTATTGTCGTTTGCCATCAGGCTATTTCAAACTCATCAATTTTTTTAATCCCTTACTTCAGACCTTTGACCTCTGATCTCATCTTTTTCCATACATATCTTCAGGTTTCTTCTGCCATTCTGTATAAAGCTTCTTACCTGGTTCCATTCCTGCCCCGTTATTTCTACTATTTCATTATAACATTTTTCTTCTAAATAAAATAAGCGGATAGCTGTCTGCTGATCAGTTGTCAATGTGCCGATACAATGCTCCAGTTTCTTAAAATTTTCCTCTTTTTCCAATACGCCATTAAGATGCACATTTTCTTCGTTTTGCATAAGATCGGTTTTGAACTCCACCGTTTTCCGGTTTTTAGGCGTTCTTAACTGCATGAGGCAATGATTTTTAGCTACCTGGTGCAGCCAGGCCCTGAAATTCTCTACCTCATGTTTTTTCAATTTTAATACCAGTTCTTCAAAGATCTGCATCACGCCGTCTTTGGCTGCTTCCGGGTCTTTAAAATATTTCAGGCAAACGCCATATACCAACTCCATATACCGCTGGTATAGCTCACCGAGCACAGCAAGATTCCCTGATTGCTTATAAAGATCAACAAGTTCCTTATCGGTTAATTTATTGTGCGATATGTTCTTTAAAAAAGCCAATGCGCTAAAATTAGTGAATAAAAATTTTATGGATGTTTATGCATTTGCTAAAACTGGTGCATCTGGATTGAAAACATAGTTTATGAAAAGAATACTTTTTATGCTCACACCTTTTGTAATGGTATTGCTGGCTTTTCAGCCTGTTAGTTTTCATACGGTCAGCGGAAAGATAACTGACGAGGCCGGAACTCCCGTTGCTTCCGTAAGTGTTACTGTAAAAGGAACAAATGTTGCCGCCTTATCCGCACAGGATGGAACTTATCAAATCAATGTAAGTGATAAAAATGCTACGCTGGTTTTTTCGGCTGTTGGTTATAAATCACATGAAGTAAAAGTGAAGGGTAAATCCACGATCAATGTTACTTTGAAATCTGCAAGTACTGATTTGCAGGAAGTAGTGGTTACTGGATATTCTTCCCAAAAGAAAAGGGATATGACAAGCTCCGTCCCGGTTATATCATCCGAACAGATATATGGTTCCCGTGCACCAGTTTATTATAAATTAGAAGGGAAGGTTGCTGGTATTACAGTGAATAACTCCACTGCCAATTCCAACAATATAAGGATAAGAGGAATTTCGACTCTGAATGGAAACACTAACGCCGGCTTTTATGACAAGGAAGAAGAGGACTTCAATACCGAAGGATATGATCATATAAATGAGAATAAGTTTTTAAAAGTAGCCGATAATCCTTTATCTACTTTTTCTATTGATGTGGATGCGGCATCCTACAGCAATGTCCGCCGTTTTTTAAACCAGGGGCAATTGCCACCTGCCGGTGCAGTAAGAATCGAAGAAATGATCAATTATTTTCATTATGAATATCCGCAACCCAAAAATGACCAGCCTTTTTCTATCAATACAGAAATTTCGGATGCCCCCTGGAATAAAGATCATAAACTGGTGCTGGTAGGTTTGCAGGGCAAAAAAATAGCAACAGAAAATTTGCCGGCTTCCAATCTTGTTTTCCTGATTGATGTATCCGGTTCTATGCAAGGGCCAAACCGTTTACCCCTGGTAAAATCATCTATGAAAATGCTGGTGGATCAATTGCGGGAAAAGGATAAGGTTTCTATTGTAGTATATGCCGGTGCTGCAGGCCTGGTATTGAAGCCAACAAGTGGTGATGAAAAAACAGCCATTAAAGATGCGATCGATAACCTGGAAGCCGGTGGCTCTACTGCCGGTGGGGCCGGAATCAAGCTAGCCTATAAAACAGCTAATGAATTTTTTGTAAAAGGAGGAAACAACCGTGTGATTCTTTGTACCGATGGCGATTTTAATATCGGTGCCAGCAGTGATGACGATATGGAACGTTTGATAGAGCAGGAAAGAAAAAGCGGTGTGTTTCTTACTGTCTTAGGTTATGGAATGGGCAACTATAAAGACAATAAAATGCAAAAGCTGGCTGATAAGGGAAATGGCAACCACGCTTACATTGATGGTATCAGCGAAGCAAAGAAAGTATTGGTGAATGAATTTGGCGGTACACTTTTCACCATCGCCAAAGATGTAAAACTACAGATCGAATTCAATCCGGCTAAAGTACAAGGCTATCGCCTGATCGGTTATGAAAACAGGATGCTGGCCAAAGAAGATTTTAACGATGATAAAAAAGATGCAGGGGAGCTGGGTAGTGGCCATACCGTTACTGCCTTGTATGAAATAATACCAGTAGGTGTGAA
>CAMLEX010000450.1 GCA_946479055.1 uncultured Bacteroidota bacterium
GGTAAATATCCCACATGGAAAAATCATCATAGTAATTTCCATCTGCCATTTTCTTTAATTCATAATTACCGGCAAACTTTGGATAAATGCCATCAACATCACTCATCAGCCTCGGATGCTGCATGGCATGATACATAGCTGTATAAAATATCCGCTTATCTTTTTCAATATTGGTTTGTACTTGTACCTGGGACAATGCCGCTTCCCATTTCTGTTTTGATTCGCTCAATACCTCATCAAATTTTTTTGTTCCTGCTTCTGCTTCAAGATTTTTTTTTGCGCCTTCCAAACTACTGAATGAAGTACCAATGCGAACCCGCAGCACTTCACCTTTGTTCATTTTAAAACCAGCATACACACCAATATCTTTCTTATTATAAATACTATCGGTGGAAAAAATTTCAGGCCCACTGAATGCGCCACTACTTACAAAGGCTTTCTCCATCTTGATATAATACCAACCGTTAAAGCCAGCTGGTTCTCCCCAGCCCTGGTAAATCCGATGAACGGGATTATAACCCCACACTTCTCCCTTCGCCGCATTTACTTTTACAAAACCTTTTGCTTTATCACTATTGGCAATAATCAATACATACAAACTATCATCCTGCTGCATGGTGAACTGCATCATACCACATCTCAATGTTGATGTTATTTCGGTAATAATATGCCCCGCCGTTAATTTGTAATAGGCGGGTGTTGTTATTTCATTGCTGTGAGAAAAAGGAACAGCGTATTCATTCACCGATGTTTTTAATTTCCCGGCAACAGGCATAATGGTAAAACTGCCATAGTCCTGGGTGCAGGAACCGCTGAGCCAATGTGTGCCCCGAAAGCCACTCAATAAAGAATCTTTATAATAGTATGGCGGCTGGCATTTTATTTCAGTCATTCTTGTTTGCGGCGTCCATTGCGTCATGGCAAAGGGTAGCGTAACAGCTGGTATTGTATTGGCATTTTTTTCAGAACCAGCTTCACTATGTTTTAATGCGGCAGTGGTAGTAGAGGGCGCCGTACCTGATAATGGCTGCACATATTCTAACAAGTTCTGCGCAGAAAGATATTGCCCCAACAAAACAGGCATGATGCAGGCTGTTATTTTTTTTATATACCCGGCTGCAGTACTACTATTGATCGGCTGTTGCGTCGCACTCTTCATCGTTTGGTAATTCTATTATACTTTAAACAGTTGTTGTCTTAACTAAATACCAGCTTATGATTGAATGGCGTAATACCTGTAAGATACACATGCATGCCTTCAGTTCTTAAACTGCCAAAGTGCGTACTGTATCTTTCTCCTTCTAAACTATTAACCGATTGATGAGCAAGAGTGCCTGGCCCAAACCGGATAATATCTCCTTCCATCTCGTATTCGGCATATCCTTTTTCCAAAAAATTATTGTCATCATCAGCAGCTGAAACTCCGGATAACTTACCGCCTTCCAAAAAACAAAGCTCTATAGTCACAGGTACAGCTTCCAAACCCGTAATACTGAAGTTCAATTCAACACTTCCATTTGTTTCAAGAAATGAGATTGTTGTTTCCAGTGTTTTAACATTACTCACCGGCCTGTTTTTAAAATCCATTTTATTCCAGAAACGATCGTCAATACTGGGAGATAGTTTGTAATCACCCTTATTATTTCTCTGGCTTTTCGGTAGCGGCTGATAATAGGGCACTTCCAGTTTTTTATGGAGAATATATTTATTGCCTTCTTTTTTTAACCCATCGCTATAAAAATACCCCATGCCAAAAAAATTTGTCGATAGCCGCATATATTTCAGTATTGCTTTTCCCTTTCTGTAAGAAAAGAAATTGGGACTGTTTGAACGTCCGGATGCTATTATCAAGGGCCAATCCACTCCTCCAAAAAGAGTAGCGGTTGTATCATCTCTTCGTATCCGCAGCAAGTGCGAAGTAATAAACAGTTTTTCATAGTTAATAGGACGATGATCAGCCACCGGAAGTTCTTTTTGCAATAAAGAATTTTCCATGAACTGAAACAATGACCTGTCCAGCACAGCTTCGCCGAAATCTTTCATACTCTCTATCTGTTTGGCTATCGCGGCAAAATGGCTGTTATTATCCAGTATGGCCATATACCTGTACTGCAGGTAAAACAATGAAATATTCCTTGGTGCATACTGATCCTGCCTGCGGGAATCTGTACTCACCAGTTCACCATCGGGCTCCATGTAATAATACATCATCTCCAGGTTCTTTCTTACAGGCTGCAGTAATGATGGCTTGTTTAATAAGCGGGCCATGTTAATGAATGCAGTATTTTCTACTGCAGAATAAGTGCCGCTTCTTTCAGGATAGTGACCGTCATTATCTGAAAAAATTCCTTCGCCAAGCCAGTCTTTTATTCTGTCTCTATATTTTTTATCGGGATATAAAGCATTTATTTGAGATAACGCTGCACAAATCACCCAGCGATGATTGGGAGTATGCACACCTCCTTTGCTTAGCGCATCACCGGCTTTGACAATAATCTTTTTCAGATCGCTGTTGATAGCTGACAATTCCTTTGAATTATCTTTTAACAAAATATGAGCGGTTGCAGAAAGAATTTCCATCAGGAAGGCAGTATCCGGCGGTGATTCAAGGTTTGCTATATTCACCGTACCATCTTCTGATTGCGCATTGGCCAAAAACTGAATTAATAAATTCAGTTTGGAAGCAAGTAGCGGATTATGATAATAGACTGAACCCGGGGAGCAGTAGGATGCTGATAAAACAGCAATATGATACCCTGTTTTTCTGCTGAATGTAAGATTGCCCGGATTCACCGACTCTAATAATAATGCAACCTGGTTATCATTAGCAGTTAAAAGTCGTTGGAGAATATCATCCTTATACAAATAATTTTTTCCTGTATTTGCCATTGCCTGGGTTGAGAACCCATTACATAAGGGAGTTAGCATTACCCATGCTCCCATTTTCAAAAATTCAACCCGTTTAATTTTACTCATTGATTATAAAATTAGGATTTACTACAAACAGGTTTTTAAATGCAAAGGTTAATCAATTCATTTTTGATCTTCCTGCATTGTTGATTGCGGTTACAATCATCTGCCGGTACAAACAGGCAAGCTGGATAAAAAAATCATCTGACAAATTCCAGTGTTTGCTTGATCCTTTTCAATTCATTTTACCAAAACACGGTATATAGAGCCGCCAGTATACCACAGATAATAACTGAACCAATGATGAAACCCGGTGATACCCTGAACATTGATTTGTCTACAACAACACTATGTATATCATCCGCTTTCCTTGGCTTTGCAAGGCTCATGATCACCATCACCAATACTACCACAAAAAATGTAATAGTCATCCTGTCTAAAAACGGATAATCAGGAAAAGCGCCATTTGTCCATGAAGGCAGAAATTTTAATACCGTCGAAACAGGTATTGTCAGCAATGCTCCAGCCAATGCCGCATTGGCTGTAGTCGGTTTCCAAAACATACCCAGTAAAAAAATAGCCAATACACCGGGAGAAAAGAAGCCTACATATTCCTGTATGAATTGATAGGCCTGGTCAAGCGATTTTAATGCCGGCGTTACAATAGCAGCGATCAGCATGGCAATGATAACCGCCCATCTGCCAATTATCACCAATCTTTTTTCAGAAGCTTCTTTATTAAAATATTTTCTATAAATATCCAGTGAGAAAATAGTGGATATGCTGTTGGCTTTACCGGCAAGCGAAGCCACAATAGCAGCCGTCAATGCGGCGAATGCAACACCTTTTAATCCCGCAGGTAATAAATTCATTAAAGTAGGATACGCATGATCGGGTTTAAGTGTTCCCGCTGCGTCCGTCATTTCTTTTTGAAACAATCCGTTTTGATGCAATACATACATGGCAATGCCAGGCAATACTGCTATTACCGGGATCAATAATTTCAGAAAGGCGGCAAATAAAATTCCTTTACGGGCTGTATGAAGATCGGCGCCCAATGCCCGTTGAACAATATACTGATTGCAGCCCCAGTAAGCGAGGTTATTAATAAGCATACCGCCAATAAGTACAGAGAGTCCCGGTAATTCAGGGTAATACTTATGCGATGAATCAAAGATCATGTGAAAATGTGTCGGCGCTTCTTTCCGTAATACAGAAAGTCCTTTTAAAATATCTCCGCCATAACCAAAATGTTCAGACAACAATGAAAGAGCCAGGTAAGTGGTGACAAGGCCTCCTACAATCAAAACAAAAACCTGTATCACATCTGTATAGCCAATCACTTTCATTCCTCCCAATGTAACTATAACGGAAAAAATACTGAGCCCCACAATACACCACTCAAAACTGATATTGGAGATAGATGAAATAGCTAAAGATCCCAGGTAAATAATGGAAGTAAGATTGACGAATACATACACCAGCAACCAGAATACAGCCATGATCGTACTCACTTTGTCGTTGTATCGATTCGACAAAAACTGGGGCATCGTGAATATCCTGTTCTTAAGATAAATGGGAATGATAAATATGGCCACGATGATCAATGTGGCCGCGGCCATCCATTCATACGTAGAAATAGCCAGGCCCAATGCGAAACCTGAACCTGACATTCCGATAAAATGTTCCGCGGAAATATTGGAAGCTATCAATGAAGCTCCAATGGCCCACCAGGTAAGGGATCCCTCTGCGAGGAAAAAATCTTTGGAGCTGGTGGAGGCTGATTTCTTTTTCTTGTATATATAATAGCCATAGGCGGATACCACAATAAAATAGATAAAGAAAACAATGTAGTCGGCAGTTTGAAGTTTATTCATTGGCAAATCGTTTCATATAGTTTAAATCTCTGAATTTACGGTTTACTTTTATTTATTGATTTCAGTTGTATAAATAATTTTTCCGCTGTGATCAATTATCTGCACTAATAACTGGTTGCCTGT
>CAMLEX010000451.1 GCA_946479055.1 uncultured Bacteroidota bacterium
CGGAGAGCATCTGCGAAAGAATAAGAATACTGTTCAGCGGCGTTCGAAGCTCATGGGACATATTGGCAAGGAATTCAGATTTATACCTGCTGGTCACTTCCAGTTCCCGGGCTTTATTTTCAATATCCATTTTTGCATTCTCTAATTTTTCTTTTTGTTCTTCCAGCAGGTTGGCTTTCTCTTCCAGTTCTTCATTGGTCTGCTGCAACTCTTCCTGCTGGGTCTTTAACTCTGATTCAGATCTTTCGAGCATTTCTGTTTTTTCATGCAATTCTTCATTGGATTGTTTTAATTCTTCCTGCTGGGTTTCCAGTTCCTCTGCCTGCCGTTGGGTTTCTTCCAAAAGATCTTTCAATTTTGTTCTTGATTGTGCCGCATTAAAAGCAATGGCGATGTTTTCACCCACCATATTCAGAAACTGGAGATCCAGTTCCGAAAATTCATGTGTAGCGCCAATCTCCACGACCCCTTTCACTTCTCCTTCATATAAAAAAGGAAAAACAATAATGTTTTTTGGAATGGAATTTCCAAGTCCGGAATTTATCCGGATATAATCATGCGGAATCTCACTGAATAAAATTGTTTTCTTCTCTAAAGCTGCTTGTCCTACTAATCCCTGGCCGGGTTTAAAAGCGTTTGCATTGTCCTTGCGATACTGGAAAGCATAACTGCCTGAAAGTGTCAATTCCCCGTTTTCTTCCAGGTATACTGCACCAATCTGGGCTTTCAGATAAAGAGTAAGATGATTAATGACATCGCGGGCAAGCTCCTTTACTTCTTTTTCGCCACGCATTTTATCGTTCAATTCGCTGTTACCTGTCAGCAACCATGTTCTGATCTCATTTTCTTTAGAAAGCCTTTGAAGGTTGTTCTTCATTTTATCAAGAGCAAGTCCAAGCGTATCTTCCTCACTCCTTACTTTTATTACTGGACTATAGTCACCTTCGCCAATAGTGTCGGCTATATCTGAAAAATTCTTTGTTACAGCGATCATCTGGTTAAATGAAATGGCAAGGGCTCCGATCTCATCTTTTGCTTTAACATTCAACGTGCCACTAACATCTCCTTTTGCCATTCTTTCAGCAGCCTCTTTAAGGCGGCCGATCGAGTTGACAATTCCTTTTACGGTGGCAGTAACGATCACAATAATTAATACAATCAGCAAAACAGCAATGATAGCATTGAGTGCTACATTGGCATTGGCAACAGATAGTTCCTGATTTGCCTTTTGCCTGATAGCGTCACCGGAATAGTCTTCTACTTCTTTCAGTGAATTAATGGCACTGGTTGCCACGGCCCACCAGGTATCAAAATCATGTTTGAAATTAGCAAGGGCTGGGTCATTAAATGCAGAGTCAATAATACTATAGGTTTGCTGAATAAAAGGCCCCTGGTATTTTCGGTCAAAAAATTCCTTGATGTCTGGTGGGGCCGTCTTGTTAAACCGTTGCAGGTTGATCTCGTATTTTCCTTTTAAAGAAGCAAAGCTGCCGTAAGCTGTACCTTCAAATTTCCCCGCTGTTAAAGCCCTTCCCAATTCGCTTCTCAGCTGAGCCATAAAATCCTTAGTATATAACAGGAATAAGTGTTGCTCAAAATAATTTTTGAGTGTAAGGTTTTTTGAATTCCGCAGGATGGTTGAAACCTCCGCTAAAAGATTTTCTTTAAACCCGGCATAGAAAACGTCAATCTCATCAACAGGCTTTAATGCATTAACCTCATTTCTGACAGAGGACAAGCTATCGAGATCAGAATAATGTTGAATCGTCCGTTTTTGTTCTTTCAAAATGTTTTCTAAAGAAGAAATGGCTTTATCCGTTGCTTCTCTCTGACCGGACAGCTGTTCTTTTCCTGTTGTTCCGTTACTGGCAAGAAAGTTTAGCGTTAGTGCCCTCTCTTTCTGAAATTCATGGATAACTTTCGAAATCTCCTGTATTTCGAGTATATCACCTATTACCTGTTGCGCCGATTTTTTGGTGCTTAATTCCTGCCTGATATTGATCTGCAAATAATACAAAAGAGCAAGAATCGGAATGAGAGAGATAAGGATAAGTTTATTGCGGATGGAAATATTTCTTAAAATATTCATGCTAAAAAATTAAGTGGATTGATAATCGCTCTGTCTGAACAAACCCATTTTCGGGGGCATTATAGATGACTTTAGTTTGAATAAACTTGTTGATGAAATTGAAGAAAAATAATTCGGTCTTACTTACAACACTGATTTATCTATACGGTCTCCTGGTAAAAAAATAATCATTAAATGAATAAGTGATTTACTGACTATTTTAACTCTTTCATAGAACAGCTATCGTAATTTAAAATGATTTTTTTAAATATCATCACTTAATGATTGAGGCTAAGAGTATTTACTTAATGCACAATGATCGTCTTTTGTATTGAGCCAACAAGTGCATTTAGAACTGCGCTATGATAGTTTGTTGCTGGCATTATGAAGATTACTATGAGCGGAGGAGAAACCTTTGCATTAACTGAATGTATGAGAAAATTGCTAACACATTTTATTTTCAGTTTGCTTCTTTTACAACATTGTCATCAAATAAACAAAGGCAGGAACAAATGAAAATAGATTTAATGAAAATAGACGGGAATAAAACTTCCACTTATCCAAAAAGCAAACCGGTATTATACCTGTCTCCAAAGGAAAAAATGAAAATGGTTGTATTGGGAATGTGACCTTGTTTACTCAAGTGGGGTGTGGTTGGGATAAACCGCACGCCTGCTTTGGCTTTAGACCTCCTCATTTTTAACAATAATAAGCATCTTCCCATTTAAGAAAACAAAAACGAGCTATTAATAACCTTAAGTAGAAATCAGGACTAACAATTCAATAAAAGAGACCGTCTCAAAAGTAATTGAGACAGCCTCTTCACTTTATAGTTAAGAGTGCTTAAAATCACTTAACATATACCAACCTGTATTGATAAGATTGTCCGTCTACTAATACCCGCATCAGGTAAACTCCGGCCACAGCATTGACTGGCATTTGTATTTTGGTGTTCAATATACCTTTCACAATATCTGTTTTTTGTTTGTATATCGTTCTGCCGGAAATATCTGTCAAACTTATTATGGTAGCTGCTGTAACCATGCTCTTCAATTGTAAGTTTAGATTGACTATACCATTGGTTGGATTGGGGTAAACGGTAATATTATCTGCGCTTATGCTGTTTTCCGGTTCAGCAGTTGTTGGTGCTGACCGGGTCAGGACAACCGATGAAGCCGTATTGAAACCGAGGGAAACTGAATAATCGGTCCAGCCATTGCCACATCTCGCTTTGATATGCCACAGGTAACTTTGCTTGGAAGAAAGACCTGTAATTTGTACAGAACGTTTATTACCGGTAGGATCGGGTTTTACATCAACCCATTTTGAACCAGGTTTCGTGGATTTATACTGTACCTGCCAATAATTCGGGTTGGGGATGGGCACCCAATTCAACGTTGCACTATTGCTGGTAATGTTTGTTGTACTGAATCCGGTTGCATTTCCGCAGGTATAGCAACCCTGTTCATTCTGCACATTGTTGCAATTATCATCCTTGCCATTTCCACAAACTTCTACCGCGCCGGGATTAACTGTTGGATCATTGTCGCTGCAATCCGTATTGTTTGCAACATATCCTGCAGGCGCGAAACAGGCTTGTGTAGAAATGGCAGCATTACCATATCCGTCTGCATCCGCATCCTTATAGAATGTAAGTTTTACTCCCTCATCAATCAATCCATCACAATCATTATCTATTCCATCACAAACTTCAGCCGCTCCTGGATGGATGGCAATTATATTGTCATTACAATCCGAATTACTTGAAACATATCCTGCGGGTGCAGAACACGCCTGCATTGTAAGTGATGGATTACCATACCCGTCACCATCTGAATCTCTGTAGAATGTTGATTTTACACCTTCGTCAACTAACCCATCGCAATCATTATCTATTCCATCACAAACTTCAGTCGCTCCGGGATGGATGGCAATTATATTGTCATTACAATCCGTATTATTTGAAACATATCCTGCAGGTGCAGAACATGCCTGCGTTGTAACTAATGGATTGCCATAACCATCAGTATCAGCATCACGGTAGAATGTTGTTTTTACACCTTCGTCTGTTTGACCATTGCAATTGTTATCAAGCCCATCACATATTTCCGTTGCGGCCGGATGTACGGATATACGTGTGTCATCACAATCTGTATTATTCGAAACATATCCCGCAGGAGCAGAGCATGCCTGCGTTGAAGCGTTCGGATCGCCGTAGCCATCAGTATCGGCATCACGATAAAATGTTGTTTTAACGCCTTCGTCTGTTTGTCCGTTGCAATTGTTATCAAGTCCATCACATATTTCTGTTGCGCCGGGATGAACAGATGCATGCAGGTCATCACTATCCGTATTATTCGAAACATATCCGGCAGGTGCAGAGCAAGCTTGCGTTGAAATAGCTGGATTGCCGTAACCATCAATATCGGCATCGAGATAGTATGTGGTTTTAACGTCTTCATCTGTTTGACCGTTGCAATTGTTATCAAGCCCATCACATATTTCCGTTGCGCCAGGATGGACGGATATACGTGTGTCATCACAATCTGTATTATTTGAAACATATCCGGCAGGAGCAGAACATGCTTGTGTGCTGGATAATGCGTTACCATACCCGTCATCATCTGCATCTCTGTAGAAGGTTGATTTTACTCCTTCATCAATTACTCCATCACAATCATTATCTATTCCATCACAAATTTCTGTTGCGCCCGGATGAGCGGCATTACTGGCTTTTTTTTATTCAGTATTGTTGGCAACATATCTTGCATGAGTAGAACATGGTTGTGTTCTGGATAATGCGCTACCATATCCGTCACTATCTGCATCTCTATA
>CAMLEX010000452.1 GCA_946479055.1 uncultured Bacteroidota bacterium
AGCTGTGTAGGTATCGTCCGCAATTATTATAGAAAGCTGTTTGATAATTCATCTTCTCATAATGATGTAAAGAATATCGGCACCCGCATATTTGAGTTTTCAGAATTTATGATCAACGTTTTAAAAGTTGAAAATGTAGGTGCTGAATTAAATGGCAAAGCCACTTATCATGATAGTTGCGCCGGTCTCCGGGAATGTAAAATAAAAACGGAACCCCGTAAGTTATTATCCAATGTAAGGGGTTTGGAAATAACGGAGATGAATGATGTAGAAACCTGTTGCGGATTTGGCGGAACATTCGCTGTTAAATTCGAAGCAATTTCAATAGGCATGGGCGAACAAAAAGTTGAAAATGCATTAGCAACCGGGGCGCAATATCTTATTTCTACGGATCATTCCTGCCTGATGCACTTACACGGTTATATCAAGCATAAAGGTTACAATCTTAAAACGCTTCACCTTGCAGATGTACTGGCAAATGGGTGGTAGGGAACCACGATTTGTTGGATTAGGAAGGATTTTGAGGAACTGTAATCCTTTCTGCTCAATTATATCTTTTTTATCTACCGTTAACCCTTTCTTAATCCATAAATCGTGGTTCTAAGGCATCATACAAATACGTGAAGGCGGGAAGCTTTGGTTTTAAAGATTTTCAACTTTATTTATTCACTTCGCTTTACTTTTGAAATCTATAAACAATAATTAAAAGTATGGCATACTGGCTGGCAAAATCAGAACCTTCTACATACAATTGGGATCAATTGGTAAAAGACAAACAAACAGTTTGGGATGGTGTACGCAACTATGCGGCAAGAATAAACCTGAGAGCAATGAAGAAAGGCGATGAAGTTTTATTCTATCATAGTAATGAAGGAACCGAGGTAGTAGGTATAGCCAAAGTAGCGAAAGAAGCCTACCAGGATCCTACCACTACAGATGAAGCATGGGTAGCAGTAGATCTGAAGCCGCATAAAAAATTAAAAAAGCCTGTGACACTGGCGCAAGTAAAAGCTGATAAGCGATTAACTAATATGGCGTTGGTAAGATTGGGGCGTTTGTCTGTACAGCCGGTTACTGATGAAGAGTGGAAGATTATTATGGAATTAGCAGGAGAAAAATGATTATTGATTCTTTGATCAAAGTATTTTTTTTCATTTAACCGGTTTGTTAAAACTGGTTTTTCTTTTTTAGGATGGGTTACTTTTTTATTAGTTGAGGAATCAATTGTTGAACTCTTCTTCACTAAAAAATATTGCCAAATGAAAAAAGTATTCATCGGGCTGCTTATGCTAGCAGCCGGAGCAGCTACCTTCTTTTTGCTCCAAAAAAAAGACAAGCCTATTACACGTAACAACATTCAAAAAGAATGGATCATTGGAAAATGGAAATTGGATTCGATCCTTTTACCAAAAGATACCAACGTAAGCTTTATTGCAGGCATTATGAACATGATTGAGCCTGACCTGATGAAATATCATTATGAATTTAAAAAGGATGGATCTATTTCTGTTTCATTGGGAGATTCGTTGACGAAAGATAGTTCCCGTTATGAATGGAATAAAAAAGACCAACTCATCTGGAAAGAATATCCCACTGATACCACCGGTGAAGTTTTTAATGTTTCCATTCCTCATAAAGACAGTCTTGTAGTGCAATCACAGGACAGCTCCGTTTTGCTATTCACAAAAGTGAAGGAATAAACTTTTATTGTTTTTTGTGCAAAAACAAATTCTTCGCATCTCTTAATTACACCACAAAAAAATCGACATGAAATTCTTAATTATTGTATTGGCAGCATTGCTGCTACTGATTTTTATTGCCTGTAATGAAGGAACAAATACCAGTTCTTCAAAAGATAAAAAAACCGAACCACATAATGTAACACTAATACCACTACAGGAAAATCAGCTAAAAAGCGAATCTGTTCAAAAAGACGAAGCAACCAGATTTGCACCGCCTGTTATCGTTGCTGATGAGGAAATTAAGACGATTACGATAAACGAGGATGGAGTAGTAGACGAAGGAAAGGCATTTGTCAATCCAAAAATGGAAGAAGAAAAAAACTTCAACACGGAAGATTATGATAATATAGTTGAAAACAAATTTCTTGCTGCCACTCAAAATCCCCTGTCCACTTTTTCTATTGATGTAGATGAAGCTGCTTACAGTAATGTACGCCGTTATTTACAAAATGGTTCTATTCCACCTGCAGGGGCAGTTCGAATAGAAGAGATGATCAATTATTTTGATTATAACTATGCTAAACCTGTAAATGCTGAACCTTTTGCAG
This sequence comes from uncultured Bacteroidota bacterium, assembly GCA_946479055.1. Next base: position 2,291 of record CAMLEX010000452.1, read on the forward strand.
TGAACACAGAAATATCAGATTGTCCCTGGAATCCGCAGCACCGTTTAGTACATATCGGTTTGCAGGGAAAAGAAATTCCAATCGAAAATCTCCCGGCCGCCAACATAATTTTTTTAATAGATGTTTCAGGATCGATGGATGAACCCAATAAACTGCCATTGGTTCAGGCTTCCATGAATATGTTGACTGACCAGCTTCGCGAAAAAGACAAAGTAGCGATTGTAGTATATGCCGGCAGTGCGGGTTTAGTATTGCCTTCTACAAACGGAAGTAATAAGACAAAAATCAAAGAAGCTATAAATAATCTTGAAGCTGGTGGTTCTACCGCTGGTGGTGAAGGAATAAAGTTGGCTTATAAAGTAGCAAAGGAGAATTTTATAAAGGAAGGTAATAATCGGGTCATACTTGCAACCGATGGCGATTTCAATGTAGGTATGAGCAGCGATGATGAAATGGTTAGGCTTATAGAGAACGAAAGAAAATCGGGTGTATTTCTTTCTGTACTTGGTTACGGTATGGGTAATTATAAAGACAACAAAATGCAGCAACTGGCAGATAAAGGAAACGGCAATCATTCCTACATTGATAATATTAATGAGGCAAGAAAAGTGTTGGTGAGTGAATTTGGCAGCACACTGTTTACCATTGCAAAAGATGTAAAAATTCAAATTGAATTTAATCCTGCAAAAGTTCAGGCTTATCGTCTTATCGGTTATGAAAACAGGATGCTGGCATCTGAAGATTTTAATGATGACACCAAAGATGCCGGTGAATTAGGCTCTGGCCATACAGTAACCGCCCTGTATGAAGTGATACCTGTTGGTGTAAAAGATGAATTTACAAAATCGGTTGATCCGTTAAAATATCAAAATAATGATAAAAGATCTGCAAATAATAATACCAATGAAATACTGACTATTAAACTTCGATATAAACAACCTGACGGAGATATTAGTAAATTAATCACAAGTACTGTAGTAGATAACCATATCAGCTTAACTAATACCTCCGATAATTTTCGTTTCTCCGCTGCTATCGCAGAATTTGGTTTACTATTAAGAAGTTCTGAATTTAAACAGCAAGCCAACTACCAGCAGGTTGTAAGTTTAGCCAAAAGTGCAAAAGGGAATGATATTAATGGTTACAGATCGGAATTTATACAATTAGTACAATCTGCAGGTTCTTTGGTAAAGAATTAACGAACTTCAAAAGAAGCCCAGGTATGACATACTCACTTAAAGTATGACATACCTTTTTGGTTCCTACCATAAAAATGTTTTAATTTTCCTACTGATCCCATAAATTTTACAAATCGTGGCTCAGACAAAGAAGAAATTGGTTGTCCTCACCGGTGCAGGTATCAGTGCTGAAAGCGGCTTAAAAACTTTTCGTGACAGCGATGGCCTTTGGGAAGGCTATGAAGTAACAGAAGTAGCAACACCACGGGCCTGGAATAAAAACCCGCAATTAGTTTTGGATTTTTATAATATGCGGCGCAGAGATGTTGCTGCAGCTAAACCAAATGCTGCTCATATTGGTTTAGCTGAACTGGAAAAGGACTTTGATGTCACGATCATTACCCAGAATATTGATGACCTGCATGAAAGGGCTGGCTCCACTAATGTTTTGCATTTGCACGGCGAAATATTTAAAATGAGAAGTGAAAGAAACGAGCAACTCATTTATGAAATTCGTGGCGATATAAACCTGGGTGACAAGGCAGAAGATGGGAGTCAGCTTCGTCCGAATATTGTGTGGTTTGAAGAAGCCGTGCCAATGATAGAAGAAGCTATTCCTGTGGCTTATGGTGCGGATATCTTTGTAGTGGTTGGGACTTCATTAGTTGTTTATCCTGCCGCAGGATTGATCAATTATATATCAGCTTTTACACCAAAATATATCATTGACAAGAAGGTTCCTGCAACAACCAATTTTCCTAATCTTACTGCTATTGAAAAACCAGCGACAGAAGGAGTGCAGGAACTTATCAGTTTGCTTAGAAACTGAGTTATTCATTTTCGCCGCCATCAGCACCATAAAAAATAACCCAGGTAGCAAAATCCTCGCTAAAGTTTTCAAACCTGTGTTCCATACCTGCCGGAACAAATAAAATATCACCTTTTTTGCACGCCACTCTTTCTCCATCCCTGACAAAAAATCCATCCCCTTTTATGATCACATAAATCTCATCCTGCTTATGCGGAGTTTGTATATCTACTTTTTCCGGAGCAAAATATTCTATGGACATGCTCCCATGTTTCATCATTACAGTAAATGGAAATTCATTTTCTTCCAATAATTGTTTTTTGGCTTCGGCGGGTGAAATTTTGAATTTCATACACTTGTTTCATTAAACTTTATATTGTATTGCTCCAGCTCGTTAAGAACCGGTTCATAAATTTCTTTTACAATTGGAATATGCAGGCCGGTAGTAGTAATAGTGCCATTTAAAATTAACTTAGCAGCAATACCTAGTGGCAAACCGACGGTTTTAGCCATAGCAGTATGCAAACTATTTTCTCCTTTCACAATCAACGAACTATTAACAGTAGCCGGAAGGCCATTGACAGAATATTCAAATTCATGCAGCATTACGATCATGTCTTT
>CAMLEX010000453.1 GCA_946479055.1 uncultured Bacteroidota bacterium
TCCCATAGATTAGTATGACATCCGATACTTGTTATGTCAGAATTAACAGCTGAAGAAAAAATATAACTCAAATATTGCGGCAAATGCAATGCCCATTTTATTTTTTTAAATGCTTCAGGCTTCTCGTACTTCAGGCGATATAACTGCATGCCTGAATTCAAATTACCAAGCACCGGCGAAGAGGTTTGCCTGGCCACAATAGTTTCGCCACCATAATCCTTATAAAACTTTTTTTGCAACTCCTGTGAATAAGGCTTCAGATAATTGTATAAAGGCGGTATCACATTCAGCTCGCTATCGAGGTACACAAAACTTGCTCCATACGCAGAGAAATTTACAGCCTTAATATCAAATTGTTTTTCGAGCAACAGCCGGTCAAATGAATCCTTCACCCATTGTGTTAAAGCCAGTACGTCTTCACAGGCAAAACCATCTTCATCCTTTATCTCATCCAGCTGCTTATTCTCTTCATACACCAGTTTATATTGCTCATCAAACAACACGAGTTTTTTGTTGGTTTTACCAACATCAAAAATGGCTATGACTTTCGTTGGGTTCATTTTATAACTTATAAAAGTCCGGAAGTCCGCAGGTCGGAAAGACGGAAAGAAAGAAACATTATTAAGGAAGATTCTTTCCGACTTCCTGTCTTTTTTGACTTTCCGACTCCTGACTCCCGACTATTCTTACAGTCCGGTCGCCACTGTTTTATTGCCTCTTTCCTTTACTAACTGCTCTCTTATTTTCAGATCACGGAACAATTGCAAAGGATACACCGCGCCGCCGCTTCTTCGTCTTGCTTCGGCAATAAGAGGTCTAAGATCCGTACGGAAAGTATGCTGCAATATTTCCTGTGCTGCTACTACATCATTATTATCCTGCGCAGCATTTAATTTTTTCCTGTCAACTGTTAAGGCCTGTGCATAAGCCAGCATGATGGCTTCTACTGATTGCAACAGATCTTCCAGCGGATCTTTTACGTTATGACTTGCATCAATCATCCAGCCAAGGTCTTTTGCATGATTCATTCCTCTTGCATCCATTCCTTCTACCAGTTCATTAAAGATCAGGAACAGCTGGTAAGGTTTTATACTACCTACTGTCAAATCATCATCGCCGTATTTACTATCGTTGAAATGAAAACCTGCTAGCTTACCTTCCATTAATAGCAAGGAAACAATTTGTTCAATGTTTGCATTAGGTAAATGATGACCAAGGTCTACCAGTGTATAGGCTTTCGGACCCAGCTTATTTGCATATAATAAGGATTGCCCCCAATCCCCAACAGTCATTGAATAAAAATTCGGTTCAAAAGCTTTGTACTCTACAAATACTTTCCAGTTGTCGGGCAAAGCCACATAAATTTCCTGCAGGCTTTCCAGCGTATTTTGAAACGCTTTACGAAAATTTAATTGTCCCGGAAAACAACTGCCATCACTTAACCAAACCGTCAATGCTTCAGATCCCAATTCCACACCATGCCTGATCACGTCAATATTATGTTCGATAGCTTGTTTTCGTATCGCTTTATTAACATGTTGTAATGAGCCAAATTTGTAACTGAGTTCCTGGCCCTTCTGATCCTGGAAGGTATTGGAGTTAACTGCATCGAATTTAAGATCCAACTGTGCAGCCAATGCTTTAATTGCCGCATAATTTTCAGGAGTATCCCATGGGATATGTAAAGATATAGCACCGCTTGATTGATTCAATGCATGCAACAAACCCACATCTTCCATTTTCTCCTCCAAATTTCCGGGTTCACCGGCTCCTGAAAATCTTCCAAACCTTGTTCCCCCTGTTCCTAATGCCCAGCTGGGAATGGCCACCTGGAAATCGATCAATTTTTGAAGTATCTCGTCAACATTATTTATTTCTTCTGCTACAAATTCAAACTTTCGTTGATGATCGGCAAGTGAAGCTTGATTGTATTCCTGTATTTTATATTTTTCAATTTGCATAACAATACTTTTACGGTAAATAAAAAACTTCTTTTAAACTGATATTAACGGGTGAGTTGTCTTCGTTTGTTTCCATAATATCTTTCATATAAGCCCACCATTTTTTCATAACAGGATGCTTTGGTAATTCATCAAGCTGGCTGATATCTCTGATAGTAAGATAACCAAACAAGGCATTCGTTTCTTCATCCAGGAAAATAGAATAATCCTTTATACCTGCCTCTTTCAATAAAGTTTTCAACTCAGGCCATAATGCATCATGCCTGCGTTTATATTCTTCTTCGCTCCCTTTAAAAAGTTTCATTTTAAATGCTACACGCTGCATAGATATTATTTCATAATAATCCTTAAAATCATCCCAAATCCAGGTTCAGACTTCTACCTCACAAATCCCGCTGCTACTCCCCCATCTACATTCAACACATTACCTGTAGATTTACCCAACAATCCACCTACAAAAGCAAAACATGCATTCGCTATATCTTCCGGCATAATGATCTCATGCAACAATGTTCGTTTGGCATAATAATCAGGTAACTCTTCTACCGTAATGCCATACGCTTTCGCCCTGCCTTCTGCCCATCCACCACTCCAGATATTACTACCTGAAATTACGGCATCGGGATTAACTGTATTCACCCTTATCTTATCCTTGCCCAGTTCCGCGGCATTTAATCTTGACAAATGTAATTGTGCTGCTTTTGCTGATCCATAGCCTGCATTATTAGGGCCGCTTACCAATGCGTTTTTGCTGACGATATTCAGTACATCACCACCAAGGTTCTGCTTACGCATGATTTCAACACTTTTTTGTGTTACCAGGAATTGGCCTTTTACCAACACATCATACAACAGATCCCAATCTTTTTCGGTATGCTCTTCTATCGGTTTTGATATAGAAAGTCCGGCATTATTTACTACGATATCTACACCACCAAAAGCAAGGGTGGCTGTTTTCAGTGTTTGATCAATGGTATCTGCCTGCGTTACATCCAGTACATCCGCAGCAAATACATCTTTACCAAACAGAGTATTAAATTCTTTTTTTGCTTCCTCCAAACGTTCAGCGTTGTTATCATTTAAAATAACACAGGCGCCTTCTTCTGCAAATTTCTTAGCTATCGCTTTACCTATACCACCGGCACTGCCCGTTACCAATGCAATTCTTCCGCTTAGCGGTTTGGGCTTTGGCATCCGTTGCAATTTAGCTTCTTCCAATAGCCAATATTCAATATTGAATGCCTCTTGCCTGGGCAATGAAGTGTATTCAGAGATTGCCTCTGCTCCTTTCATTACATTGATAGCATTGACATAGAATTCGGCAGCTACTCTTGCGGTTTGTTTATCTTTTGCAAAAGTGAACATACCAACTCCCGGATACAGAATGACTACCGGATTGGGATCACGCATAGCCGGGCTGTGAGGATGCTTGCATGTATTATAATAGTCTGCATATAGTTGACGATACGCTTCAAATAACGGAGCTATTTTTTCTTTTACTTTAGTTGTATCACCCAAATCTTCGCCGGTAGTTAAATTCAAAACCAACGGAGAAATTTTTGTACGTAAGAAATGGTCGGGGCAACTGGTACCCAAAGGAGCCAATCTTTCCAGATCATTTGAATTTATATATTGTAATACCCTCTCATCATCTGTAAAATGACCGATCATTTTTGTTTGCGACGAACAGAAGCCTCTTAGTACCGGCGCAAGAGCCGCCGTTTTTTTTAATCTTTCTTCTTTGCTTAAAGACTCTATTTTCTGTCCTCCGAAAACCTGCCCTTTTTTTCCATAATTGTCTTCGAGATATTGAGCACAGCGTTCAATAACTTCCAGTGTATTCATATAACTTTCATAAGCTGTATCACCCCAGGTAAACAAACCATGTGAACCCAGCATGATCCCACGGATACCGGGATTTTCATCCAAACATTGTTTCAATTGAAGTCCCAGATCAAAACCAGGCTTTTGCCATTTTACCCAACCAATCGTTCCATTAAACAATTCTTTGGTGATGCGTTCTCCATCTTTGGCAGCAGCAATGGCAATCGCTGCATCAGGATGTAAATGATCAATATGTTTGAAAGGTAAAAATCCATGAAGCGGTGTATCAATAGATGGAGCTTTGGATGCAAGATCATAAATGCAATGGTTAAAAAGCTCTACCATTTCATCTTCAAACTCAATACCGCGATATACGTTTTTTAAGCTGCGTAACCGTTCTACATACAAAGCAGCTAATCCATTCCGCTTCATTGTACCCAGGTCGCCACCGCTTCCTTTCACCCACATTACTTCTGTTTCTTTTCCCGTAAGCGGATCTTTGGTTATTGCCTTGCAGGAAGTATTACCTCCACCATAATTAGTCAATCGCAGATCTGCTCCTAATAAATTGGAGCGATATACTAATAATGCTACTTCATCTCCTGCCAGCGATGCGGCTTTGCTTTCATCCCAGAGATAACTTACATGTTTAAATTCAGTTGTTGTCGTACCCATAAACTAATAAAATTATTTTTTGTTAACCAGCTTTTTGTTCTTTGGGCAGCTTCGTTGTGTCACTCACTTCATCGTTCGGATCATTATTGGGCAACCCACCCCGGTCGTTTTATTTTAGTCTCCTATATTCATCCCTCCTTGCTTCACTTTGCTCGCAATGACGTAGAGAGGAAGGTATTTCTATGCCAGGCCTTTTCGTCACAACGTTTCATCTTCATTCTTGTTTCATCACTTTTGAAAACTCTGCAATAAATCAGCATCTTCGAAAAGCGGGGCTAAGCCCGGGTGGCCTTCCACCGTAGCGGAAAAATCTGAAAGGATTGGAGGCTTTACCTCAACGAATTTCCGTAGCCTACCAATAATACAGAAAGGATGATAGTAATAATTCCGATAATGATAGTAGTTACTGTTTTT
>CAMLEX010000454.1 GCA_946479055.1 uncultured Bacteroidota bacterium
CTGTCTGGATTGGATTGAGCGTAATCAAATCCAATGCCTTTTAACATATCAAAAACGATATTTGGTAAGAAATTATGTTCATGAGTGATAGGTTCAAAAGATAGCCTGAATGCTATTATTTCTTCTGTAGGGGCAGATACGTTTTGGGGACATTGTATGTTAAGCTTAAGCTTGTCAATCTCTACTTGATATTTCAATTTCGACAGGTCAGTTTTTTTCGAATCGCTCATAAGCAGGTTTAAGCCACAAAATATTGAAAAATGACATTATCTCAAAAAGTACGTATTAAAGATTAATATTCAAACTTACCGCTAATTGGCGTAGTTCTTAGCTATTTTTCCGCCTCGGTTGGTGTTCGATAAATAACACGCCGTGGCCGGTGTTTCTCCCACCGGCCATACGAACAAAAGACACGCCTTACTAAATTAACGAGGTACGTTACGAATATCAACTATAAGTCCCAGAATTGATGGATCGTACTGTACTTTGTTTAGATTAGATGAGAAATTAACACATGAAATCAAGTGTTTTAGAAATTCTGTAGATTCGTCTATTATGCAAATTCAATGTTAGAAACACCTTTATGAACATAATAGAATTTCACAAGATTACAACAAAAGAGCTGAAAGCAGTTCAAGACAGAATCGAATGCCTTGTTCCAAATTGGCTTGACGTGGGGATGTATAGAGAAGCTGTTCTAAGAGGTATCATCAGAAACTTTCTGCCAAAAAATTTTGACGTTGCTTCAGGATATGTTGCCAGGCAAACCAATAATAGAGGATCGCACATAGTTAGCCCACAAATTGATATTATTATTTATAACAATAATTTTCCGGTATTATTTAAAACAGAGGAGTTAGTTATCGTTACGGCAGATTCTGTAGGAGCAATAATAGAAGTAAAGAGTAATGATAAAAGTGAAACCTTAGCGGATACATTAAAAAAATCTAATAAAATAGGGCAATTCATTTTTAATGGGAAACGTGAAAAGTCAATTCCTCTCTTCAATGGAATATTTTATTATACCTTAAAAGGGAAAACTGATATTCATCTAAAAAACTGCTTAGCAAAAGATTTTCTACGGGATTCAAAGAAAAACAGGCCAAATAAATACATAGTCGATCACATAGCATTTGGCGAAGATAAATTTTATAAATTTTGGAAAAAGGAAAGCATCACAGAGAATTCGAGAAACTATTTATACAAAATGCCTGAACTTTCATTCTCCTTTTTCATTTCAAATCTAATTTCTTACATACAGCCAGACTCTGTAGCTAATAATAGCTTTCTCTGGTTTCCAACAGATAAAAACTTTAAAGAGAGAAGCCGAATTTGGCATTTCTAATCGATCAGATATGTAATTTATCACCGACCATTCGACCTAAAGACTACCTTACCAATTTAGCGGATGCCTGTCTGCCTATGTTTTCGCCGTATACCACTGACTAATTCCATCTTGCCATTGCAGATAGATCTGCCAATAAAGAAGTCAATCAGCGAAAAGTCTCTTGAAGTTCTTTATTCTTGACCTAACAGCCAATTTCTTGCTATTTGGAATGCATCTCTTTGAGCTTTAGTTGGAATTTTATCCTCGCCTTTTCCAAAATCATGGACTCTATGTATGTCATTGTTGTGCAAAAGCCTGTCATCTACAGTAAAGTCGTTGATCGACATTCCTTCTTCTTGAAACTGAATGAAGAGTTGGTCTGGCATATTTCGATAAATAATAATCGAAGGGGATTTACCTGCTTCGGTTTCGTAAAGCTTTTCGAGTGCCATAAATAAGGTTTAATTTAGACTAATTTAATAAAAAATTTTTGTACAGGACACTAATCTTTAAGCAGTGGGGTGGTGCAAATAAAAAGAAAACGGGACGTTTGCTTAATGGAAGAACATACGATGAAATGCCAGAGTATATTATTGAAGAGTTATAAACTCCTTTCCGCCTGTGTTGGTGTTCGTAGAAAAAACACGCCGTGGCCGGTGTTTTCTTCCACCAGCCACGCGAACTTCTTCCCTGCCGGGTGTCCCTTACCCTTTTAAGGCGATGTCTCGGCCAGCGGCAACTAATAATAAAAGAATTTTCCGGCCGGACTCGCCGTACTACGGAGCATTATAAAACATTCATTGTTATTAAAAGGCTGAGGCCGTAGCAACCATATTATGAACTCCATCATGGAGAAATGGCTGTTCAGTTTCAATAAAAAAATGTTCCCTGATAATCTTTAGGATACAAGACTTTTATATCAATAGAATCATCGTCTGGCAATTCTACTGACTTATCATTTTCAAGCGCAATAAGAAAGGGCTGATCAACTTTCTTTTCCTCTAAAGCATGCACAATAGTGCTGATAGCAATTTCCGGAGTTACAGCTTCAAAAAATAAATTGACTGTACCGGATCCGATATCTCCTCCTGATATACTCCCGTTACCTGTCCAGAAAAGAAATTTGTCCAGGTAGTCCCATATTTCATTACGAAATTCAAGATCATCCGTTCCGCCCCACTCATCAGAAGTCTTAAACTGAAGAACCATTGGCTGACGGTTTTCAGATTCCTGATAACCTTCTTTTGTTTGCTTGGCAATTTCCGATTTATAAATTTCCCGCATTTCGTCGGGCGTTCGGTCTTTTATTTCAATAAACTCACCAGTTTCGCCCAATCTTCCCCAATGTATTACCAGGCACAATGGGTCAATACTGCTTCCATAGATTTGCCAATAGTGAATGACGTTATCTATGTTCTTGTATAGTTTAATAGTAGGAAAATCATTACGTGGTGATATACTTTTCAAAAATTCGCTAATGCTTATAAAGCATTTAATTTCAAATGTGGGAATAGAAGTGCCTTCTTCTTGTACCTTTTTATTCCTGAGTTTTACACCTAAATCAAAATAATTTTTCAGATCATTAAAACCAATTATCTCCTGGAATCCGGAAGAATTTAAGAATCCCGGTATTTCAATGTGTGTGATCAATTCTACGTTTGGTAATTGATCCATGTCTTCAATATCAATCGTTATCACATCAAGAGATGAAATTGAAGTCTCTCCCAGTTCATATTTAATTGAAAATAATTCACCGCCCTGGAAATAATCAGTTGAGGGTGGAGTTCGTTTGTTAAAGTTATATAGTGCAATTTCATATTTGCCTCGTGTTATCGAAGTAATAAAACCTGCAAGAAATAAATTATCTATTTTAAAGGATATGCAATCTCCGGCTTTGAATGTCATAAGAATTTTGAGGGATTATAATGAATTAAGGTCAGGAAAGTACAGACATTTTCCCGAATTTCTTCAATAGTATACCTTTTAACGGACGGAGAAATAGGCGCGGAGATATTTTTAGTTGTAATCAGCTGCGTTCGTGTGTTAGCCATGGACCCGGCGGCAAATCTTTTCGCCTCTGTTGGTGTTTCCATTGAGATCTCTTGTTTATGCTTAGATACAGCGGAAAAATAGAAAATGAAAATAAACAAAATACCGCTGCATTGGATTTCTTATGATCGGCAAATCTGAAAGAAACATCATAACTAAAAATGACTATTCCACTGAGCACATAACCCACGCAGTGAGCCTCTCTGGCAAGGAGGATTCTGCTCTTTAATCAATACAATAAAAGGTTACTTTTTCATAACAATTGACACGGCGAGGACTCTGGCGCATGGTGAATTGTGACAACAACAATGGAAATGGCGAAGATTACTAGTTTCAAAAACAACTGCTATTTTTCTTGCGATCCGTGAGAGGGTGTTATAAATTTACGTGTTAGCTGCAGGCATTGAACATTTTTTAGTTGTAAACTATTTATCCGCCTAGGTTGGTCTTCCCAAAAAGTAACACGCCGTGGTCGGTGTTTTCTTCCACCGACCACACGAACTAAGGACTATCTTACTAAATTGGCGAATGCCGGTGTTCGTTACAAAATATCCTGGTGTGTCTCAGCTTGAAATTTCAATTCCCATTATCTGAGAGCCATGTATGAAGAGCCTTGTTATAAACGCTTCCATCTTCTTTATTTTCTCCTGTCACATGAGGGATATTTTTATCAGAAACTTCAACCAAAATTATATCAGTAATTAAATGGTTAGGCCAAGTGGTAGAAATCGGTTGACCAATCACTACGCTTAAATAGTCATTTTTGAGTTCTTCCAATTGTTCATTTGTCATATAAAGTGTTTTTGCTAAATTATCAAAGATTCATCAGCAATTTTCACTTGTGTTGGTGTTCCCATAAAGCAGCACGACGTAGTCGGTGTTTCCGCCCGTGTTGGTCTTCCCAAAACTGTAAGCCGCCTTTGTTGTGTGTTGCGCCGGGCCTTTGTGCATGGATATCACCAACAAAGCTGCTATAGGACACCATACCTTGTATGAATAAAGAGAGTAGTTTCCTTATTTCGGTTGTTGGTGTCTTGCATTCGCACATACACACGCTCAACACACAACAACGGCCGCCTTCTTTTTTGAAACATCAAAAAAGGAAAATCAATCACGGTTAACGGACAAAGATGTTGTTTCACGTTGTGCCCCCTCTCAAAACTTTTGCAGAAAGCTAAGCGGGTTGCCTGTTCCATTCAGCTTTAAGTAAATAGCATTGGTACCACCTGTTTCCGTGCCGGTAGTGTAGGTATAATTGGAAGTGGCCGTCAATTCGCTTTGTGCCAAATCTCTTTCCTCCTCCTTTTGTCCGTTTTTGGTTCTTTTGTAATGAGCGGAAAAAGCATGGGTAATAATGGATTGATTGGCTTCATTGATTTCTACCGTGCCCTTGGTTACCGATTGCTGGTAGGTAGTGACGCCGCCGGTGACAGAACTGGAAGTGAAATACTGTTCATAGTCACCATTGGCATTAAATTTAAACGCAATGGCAAACTG
>CAMLEX010000455.1 GCA_946479055.1 uncultured Bacteroidota bacterium
CGACCACCGAGATCTACACTCTTTCCCTACACGACGCTCTTCCGATCTAGCATTTGTTTGCCTTCCACATGGCGGTTATCAAAGCGAAGGCCTCCACTTAAAGACAATTTATCTTTATGATATTGAGTAAAAACAAAACCACCTATATCAAACAGATTATAATCAGGTATCAATGCTTCTTCGGCCCGGTTTTTATTGTTCTGCGCCATTCCTGAAACACCAATACTTGTTTTCCAACTTCCTTTGAAAGGGATATTTAATTTAGCAGAATAGTTTATCGTCTTCAGATCGAAGTAGGCAACAGGTTGGTTGGCATTATCCGGATCACCAAATTCCTTACGCTGATTTCGCTGGTATCCAACCAAAACATCCAATTTATTTTTTCCAACATTAAAACTATTATCTGATGACAACTTAAAATGTTGCACCTGCTGAAAAGGAACGAAAGGATCAATCGATTTAAAATCTTTAACCGTTGCAATTTCTTCGCCACCACCGGCGACAGCTTTTAAAAATTCACCGGTTACATCATCCCTATCCCCTTCTACCATGCCAATATGCTGATCAAAATTACTTGCCCGTATATACGAGTGTCCCCATGATCCGCCATACCCCAGCATTCCTCCAAAATTTTTGTTATTGAATTTTGAATTGAATACATAGCCGTCGTATTTATTTTTATAATCCTGTGCTCCTTTGTAGGAACCATAAGCATTAAAACTAAACCCATTTTTCGCACCAGCAACGCTACCATAATATCCTCTTAGCCTGCTATTGGTTTGGTATTCTCCCAATACGTTAGCGTTGATCGTTCCTTCTGCAACAGGAGCCAGTGATTGTATATTGATAACACCCGCCAAACCATCAGATCCGTACATCAACGATGCAGGGCCTTTTAATACTTCTATTCTTTGAACACTATAGTCATCTATTTCAATGCCATGTTCATCACCCCATTGCTGTCCTTCCTGTTTTATGCCATCGTTTACTACGAGAACACGGTTATAACCTAATCCGCGGATAAAAGGCTTGGAAATTGCAGGGCCTGTTGTTAATGCATTCACTCCGGCTATTTTTGTAAGGCTGTTTATAATATTGGATGAACTTATTTTTAATAGTTCAGTTCTTTTTAAGATCGCCACCGGCTGTGGCGATTGCTTTAATCGGGTGGCGGTGGATACTCCCGTTACCGTTACACCTTCCTGCTCCACTACGGCATCTTTCAGAATAAAATCTTTTATAGTATTTCCATTAATAACCACCCTTTCCACAATGCTTGAATGTCCTATATAAGATACTTCAACCAAATAATTTCCTGCAGGAATAAAAGATGTTTTATACGCTCCTGTATCATTGGCAATAGCGTTCCTGTTTATGTCGTGTATAAAAATAGTAGCGCCAGACAATGGGGCGCCTGTTTTTTCATCGGTTATTCTGCCGGATAATAAAGATCTTGTTTGGGCAGATGACTTTTGAAGAAATAACAAAGCAGCAAAAAATATAACAATGTTTCTTGTTTTCATGCGTTAATTTTTATTTTTTGAGGTCGCATGTAATTCGTCATAAAAATTATTATCGCCAATAAGATAAAATTGCTCAATAATTTTTATGGCTCATTTCATTATAGATAAATTAAAAAGGATAACCTTTTGTAAGCAATAAAGAATAATACCAGGGGTCGTCCGGCCTTATAAACCGATCGGTAAAACTTATCCTATGAAAACGGGTGGACCACGAAGCGAGGGGTAAATGATTGAAGTGAAATATATTCTTTCGGCAAAAAAATCCTTAACTGTAGCATGAAAAGTTATCGGCCGATCTAGTACCAATTCATCAGCGTCAATAAAGGGTGTCAAAAAATTATCTACACAACTACAGGAAAAGTTTATTTCATTAGTAGCCTCATTATGTTGGGAATGAGTTTGTGTCTTGTTTTTATGCTCCCGGTTATGGATATACAGTCCCGCCCCAATTTGCTGAAAAAAAATCAGCAAGAGGAGAAATGCTATACCACATCTTTTAAAGGAGTTGCGTTTCATTGCCAATGCAAAGAAAAGAAAAATTTGCAACTATAGTTCATTTTTGATTAAATCAATTATTCACCCCCCCTCTTTTCAGCTATTCAATTATTATTGGCTATATCATGGCACTAAAATACCCGGTTACTATTTTTCGCAGTCGACTTAAATTCTTTAGCCTGTTCAGAAATTTTCTTTCTTGTCTATTGCAGTTTAGCTACTCATTTTAGCCGAAGTTTGCACAAATTTTACATTACAAAAGAACCTGAATGCATTATAAAGCTTTTCTATTTGATCTGAACGGAACGATGATCGACGATATGGCCTATCATATTAAAGCATGGCACAGAATAGTGAATGAACTGGGAGCTGGTATAAGCATGGACAGGATGAAGGAAGAATGTTATGGGAAAAACCATGAACTGCTGGAACGAATATTTCCCGGCCGCTTTACCGAAGAAGAAAAAAACAGGATGAGCCTTGAAAAAGAAAAGCAGTACCAAAAGGAGTTCAAGCCACAACTACAGTTAATAAAAGGGCTGGACGGTTTTTTGCATCAAACACATGAAGCGGGAATAAAAATGGCCATAGGATCCGCGGCTATCATGTTCAATATTGATTTTGTATTGGATGGATTGAATATCCGCCATTACTTTGACGCATTGGTAAGTGCTGATAATGTAACAGACAGTAAACCCGACCCGGAAACATGGTTAAAATGTGCGGAAAAATTAAATGTTTCTCCTGAGGAATGTCTTGTTTTTGAGGATGTACCCAAAGGTGTGGAAGCAGCACAAAATGCGGGGATGGATACTGTTGTTATAACGACTATGCATCGCAAAGAAGAGTTTGCTGATTACAAAGTAAAATCGTTCATAGAAAATTATGAGAGCTTTAAACTCCAGGCTATTGAGGTTTTTTCAAAACTTCCGGCCATTCATTGAGCCAGGAAATTTTTTCTATCCTGAGTTTTGATTTTCCCTTATCGTGAGCATCATAACCGTGAAAAATAAGATAATCTGTACCATCAAAACTCACAACGGCATTGTGACCAACACCGTTCCAATTTTTATCTCCTTCCAGTATAGTTGATCCCCCTCCTGAATTCATGGGAACACCATCCTGGTCCAGATAAGGACCTTCCACTTTTTCCGAACGGCCCACTACCATTTTATAAGTACTGTTTTCACCGCGGCAACAATAATCCAACGAAACAAAGAGGTAATAAAGTTTATCTTTTCTAAAAATAAAAGGAGCCTCTATCGCCGCATCACCGGCTACCGAATCCGGTAAAATAAAATTACGTGGCCGGCTGGCTACTGTATACCATTGCTCCGGTTGAGCTATTGATTTCAGATCATTATTTAATTTAACAAGTTTCATCCCGTTCCAGAATGAACCAAATACCAGCCATGGAATCCCTTTTTCATCTTTTATTAAATTAGGATCTATTGCATTCCACATATCACGGCCGGGTACAGATTGAATTACCTTACCATGATCCGTCCATTTATAATCAGCACTGCCGGGATGTAATGTTTTATTGGTAGCCACACCAATACAGGAAGTATTTTTTCCAAAAACCGAAACGGAATAATATAAATAGTAAAGACCATTATGCCAGGAAATATCCGGCGCCCAGATATGATTGCGGAAACCTTTGATCGTTTTTACCGCCCAGGGCAATGTATCAAATACCGGTTTTTCTTTTTTCCAGTTGGTCATATCTGTTGACGACCACATGCTGATGCCCCTGCCGGTACAAAACAAATAATACACACTATCCTGTTTTATCATTACAGGATCATGTACGGGAATATTTGATACTTGTGCAAATACTGCCTGCTGTAATACGAGGAACATAAAGAACAACAGGCGGGTTATTCTTTTCATCTGTTTATTTTTTATTTTATTTTGGCCAGATGGAACTTACCATGACAAAATTTTCATTGCCCTGTGTGTTATAATGAAAATTTTATCAAGGACGTTTCATTATTATAAATTAAACTCGTAGAGACTAATGCTGTACGGTGAAACCATCAGTGTGCGATTGTATTGTTTATAAGCAGGCGATTCTTTTATTTCAACCACAGGAGATTTTCCCAGTTCATTGTATGAGTTAACCGATGGGCCGGTAATAACAAAACTTCTGATCATTTTATATTTTACTCCGTCTTTAAATTTTATTTCTGCTTTTTGTATTGCAGCTGTCGGGTTAACAATAGAAATGGTGATTGTTTTTTTATCCGTTTTCATAGCGGCTGATATATCCAGGGGATATGTATCACTGCCGGATGAAACTTCAGGTCTGTCAACACCAATTGTGCCCTTGATAGCAGGTTGCTTGCTGTTGCCTTCTACTGATACAGGTATAGTACCAAAATAAGTGCTGAACATTCTTATAGCCAAACCGCTGGGTTGTATGGCAACTCTTGTGGCGTCGTATAAAAGACAGGAAGGCGCATCAGTAGAAGTAAATGTGCTCATCTTAATGATATCCGTATTCCTGAAAATTTCGTGGTACGCTTCAGCAGTAGCTAATGCATCTTTCATGCCCCAACCGCCATCTTTCATCCGCCATTCATCTACTGCCAGTGTTATTCCTTTTTCTTTAATGACAGGATAACGCTGTTGATATTTTCTAAATGCTTCCACCGAACCTTTTAAACGATTCGGTAACCTTCTTACTTTGTCTATAACAGGATCATCTTTTGCTGATACAAATTTTTGAAGTTGCACATCATATGCTGAATCACCAAGAGGATATAAATGTTATGAGAGATAATTAAAATTTTCCGCACAATTAGGCAAAAGGTAGCCAGACCAATCATAATTACCACCAATAGCAAAAGGC
>CAMLEX010000456.1 GCA_946479055.1 uncultured Bacteroidota bacterium
AAAAAAACATAATTTGTATGTTATAGAAGATAATGCACAGGCAATAGGTTGTGATTATACTTTTTCAGACGGATCAAAAAAGAAAACAGGCACAATAGGCCATATAGGGGCTACTTCATTTTATCCTTCAAAAAATTTAGGTGCGTTTGGAGACGGTGGTGCAATTTTTACAAATGATGATGCATTGGCTCAAAAATTAAAAATGATCGCTAATCATGGCCAGATGAGGCAATATCATCATGATGTAGTAGGTTGTAATAGCCGCCTCGATACGATACAAGCAGCTATTCTTGATATTAAACTTAAGCATTTGGATGAATATAATGGAGCAAGAAGAAAAGCTGCTGATTTTTATGATAAGGCCTTCGCCGGGCATTCTAAAATAAAGACGCCATTCCGGGCAGGCTATTCAAAGCATGTATTTCATCAGTATACATTACTGTTGGAAGATGGAAATAATTCATCTGTTCTGAGAAATGAATTAAAAGAATTTTTAACAGGACATAAAATTCCTTCCATGATTTATTATCCTGTGCCGGGGCATCGTCAAAAGATGTTTGAGCAGTTTAATGTTGCATCCCAACAAATGCCGGTCACAGACTGGCTTACAGAAAGGGTATTCTCGCTACCAATACATACTGAACTGGATGAAGAGCAATTGCAGTTTATAAGCTCAAAAGTGCTTGAATATTTAAATCATTGACTATAATTAAAAATCAGATTATTTATGAAGATCGCGGTTGTAGGAACAGGATATGTAGGATTAGTAACAGGCACTTGTTTTGCCGAAACCGGTAATTCGGTTGTTTGTATAGATATAGATACAAATAAAGTAAAAAAACTAAGTAAAGGGGAGATTACTATTTATGAGCCTGGACTGGAAAAACTTTTTTTACGTAATATCAAAGAAGAGAGACTCAGTTTTACTACAAGTCTTAAAGAAGGAATAAAGGAGGCTGCAATTATTTTCCTGGCTCTGCCAACTCCGCCCGGAGAAAATGGTTCTGCGGATTTGAAATATGTACTGGGCGTTTCAGAAGAGTTGGGCATGCTATTGACAGATTACAAAGTAATAGTCGATAAAAGCACGGTGCCTGTAGGGACTGCGGAAAAAGTAAAAGCAGCAATAGCCAAAAATTTCAAAGGCGAATTTGATGTGGTTTCAAATCCTGAATTTTTAAGGGAAGGAGTAGCCGTAGAGGATTTCATGAAACCAGACAGGGTAGTGGTTGGTACGAGCTCTGAAAGAGCAAAAAAATTAATGAATGAGTTATTTGCTCCTTTTGTCCGCCAGGGCAACCCGGTTATTTTCATGGATGAGCGTTCTGCTGAATTAACAAAATATGCAGCCAATTCATTTCTTGCTACCAAGATTTCTTTTATGAATGAGATAGCACAATTATGTGAACGGATGGGTGCAGACGTAGATATGGTAAGACGGGGTATAGGTAGTGATGAAAGGATCGGCAAGCGTTTCTTATTTCCGGGAATTGGTTATGGGGGTAGTTGTTTTCCAAAAGATGTGCAGGCATTGGTAAACTCATCAAACGAAGTGAATTATGATTTTAAAATATTGAATGCTGTTATGGAAGTGAATGAAGCGCAAAAACTTCATCTTCTTCCAAAGATCAAAAAATACTTTAAAGACGATCTGAAAGGAAAACATTTCGCACTATGGGGGCTGGCATTTAAGCCAAATACAGATGATATCCGTGAGGCACCTGCTTTGTACATGATCCAGGCGTTAATAGCTGCAGGCGCTACAGTTTGCGCTTTCGATCCTGAAGCGATGAATAATGTAAAACAAGTTGTTGGGGATAAAATTCAATATGCAGAAAATCAGTATGCAGCCCTTAAAAATGCCGATGCGCTCATTATCGCTACAGAATGGAATGAGTTCCGTACACCGGATTTTCTGAAGATCGTTTCCAGCCTGAAAAGCAAAGCTATTTTCGATGGTCGCAATCTTTTTGATACAACAGCGATCCGCGAACTGGGCTTTCATTATGAAAGTATAGGAAGAACATCCACAAACAAAAGTTAACAACCAACATGCAGCAGAAAAGAATTCTTATTACAGGCGCGGCCGGTTTTTTGGGTTCGCATTTATGTGATCGTTTTATTAAAGAAGGCTATAAGGTTATCGGAATGGATAATCTTATTACCGGGGATCTCAAGAATATTGAACATTTATTCAAACTGGAGCAGTTTGAATTTTATCATCATGATGTAACAAAGTTTATTCATATTCATGGGCAATTGGATTATATCCTTCATTTTGCCTCACCCGCCAGTCCTATTGATTATTTAAAAATCCCAATCCAGACGTTGAAGGTGGGCGCAATGGGAACACATAACTGCCTGGGCCTGGCTAAAGCAAAAAATGCAAGAATGCTGGTGGCCTCTACCAGTGAAGTGTATGGCGATCCGCAGGTACATCCGCAAAATGAAGAGTATTGGGGAAATGTAAATCCAGTGGGTCCAAGAGGAGTTTACGACGAAGCTAAACGATACATGGAGTCTATCACAATGGCGTATCATACTTTTCATAAGGTAGATACAAGGATCGTTCGCATCTTCAATACGTATGGTCCGCGGATGCGGTTGAATGATGGGAGAGCTTTGCCGGCCTTTATAGGCCAGGCTTTACGTGGAGAACCATTAACCGTATTCGGAGATGGTTCGCAGACAAGAAGTTTTTGTTTTGTTGATGACCTGATAGAAGGAATTTATCGGCTATTACATAGCGATTATCATCTGCCGGTCAACATTGGTAACCCCAATGAAATATCATTAAAAGAATTTGCTGAAGAAGTTCTCGCTTTAACTGGTAATTCAACAAGTATTATTTATAAACCTCTTCCTGTTGATGATCCCAAACAAAGGCAGCCGGATATTACGAAGGCCAAACAAATTTTAGGGTGGGAGCCAAAAGTAAACAGGCAGGAAGGACTTAAAATTACCTATGATTATTTTAAATCCCTTCCAAAAAAGGAGTGGGGTAAGCTTCCAAAAGAATTTATAAGCAATATATAACGTGAGCGGCGATTACTGATTGAAAAGAATTTTACGCTGAACTTTTTAAATCTTTAAACTTTAAAAACATTCATGTACCAGGAATTAGTTGATAAAAAAGCAAAGTTGGCCGTGATCGGATTAGGGTATGTGGGATTGCCCATTGCGTTGGAGTTTGCCAGGAAAATCTCTGTGATTGGATTTGACATTAATGAGAAAAGAGTGGGGATGATGAAGCAGGGAATTGATCCAAGTAATGAACTGGAGAAAGAAGCTTTCGATGGCTGCGATATAGTGTTTACCAATTCGCTGGATGTATTACGGGAAGCAAAATTCTTTATTGTCGCTGTACCTACACCGGTTGACGAACACCACGTTCCTGATCTTATTCCAGTTCTAAAGGCATCAGAAACTATTGGCAGGGTGATCAAGAAAGGGGATTATGTAGTTTTTGAATCAACTGTATATCCTGGCTGTACTGAGGAAGATTGCCTGCCGGTTATTGAAAAAATATCCGGGTTGAAAAATATCGATGACTATAAACTTGGTTACTCACCTGAAAGAATTAATCCCGGTGATAAACAGCATACCCTGGCTACTATCATAAAAGTAGTTTCAGGTTGCGATGCAGAGTCATTGGATGAAATTGCTAAAGTGTATGAGTTGGTAGTAAAAGCCGGAGTTCACCGTGCCTCCTGTATCAAAGTGGCGGAAGCCGCTAAGATCATTGAGAATACACAGCGGGATCTGAACATAGCCTTGATGAACGAATTGTCAATCATTTTTGACAGGATGAATATTAATACGTTCGAAGTACTGGAAGCCGCGGGAACGAAATGGAATTTTTTAAAATTCCAACCGGGTCTTGTTGGCGGACACTGTATTGGTGTTGATCCTTATTACCTCACACATAAAGCTAGTGAACTTGGTTATAAATCGCAGGTGATACTTGCAGGTCGTACCATCAATGATGATATGGCAAATCATGTGGCTCGTAAAACAGTACAGCATATTATCAAAACAAATGGTAACGTAAGGTCGGCAAGAGTATTGGTGAAAGGTGCTACATTCAAAGAAAACGTTAGCGATATACGCAATTCTAAAGTAGCGGATGTGGTAAAAGCATTGAAAGCTTACTCAGTAAATGTGGATGTAGAAGATCCTCATGCTGATTCAGATGAACTGCAACATGAGTATGGTTTTGGACTAGTCACAAATGTCGGTACTGAATATGATGCAGTAATAATCACAGTTCCCCATAAAGCTTACATTCAATTGGATGATGCCTATTTCTGCGGCATCACCAGGCCACACGGATTGGTGGCTGACCTGAAAGGAATTTATCGTAATAAAATTAATAATAGAGAATACTGGAGTTTATAAATATGCCACTTATTACTACCGAGATACCAGGTCTGCTGATTTTTGAACCAAAAGTATTTGCTGATAGTCGGGGTTATTTTTTTGAATCGTATAACGAAAAAATATTTGAAGAGCAGGGTATCAATATCCGTTTTGTACAGGACAATCAATCATCTTCTTCTTATGGTGTGATACGGGGTTTACATTACCAGTTAAATCCTTATGCTCAAACCAAGCTCATTCGTGTATTATCAGGACGAATATTGGACGTAGCAGTTGATATGCGCAAAGGTTCCCCAACGTTTGGCAAGCATTTCGATCTTGAATTATCAGCAGAAAATAAAAAGCAGTTATTAGTGCCAAAGGGTTTTGCCCATGGCTTTTCTGTTTTAAGTGATACAGCTGAAGTGCTGTATAAGTGTGATGAGTTTTATAATAAAAACAGTGAAGGCGGTATCCGCTTCGATGATCCGGCATTAAATATTAATTGGC
>CAMLEX010000457.1 GCA_946479055.1 uncultured Bacteroidota bacterium
ATATCTCGGGCTGAACAGCCCCCGTATTGACATGAAGAGAAAAGACGGTAATGGAAATAGTGGTTCTGCAGCAGAGTCGCCCAAAGCATCGCGGGCTATGGATGGTGTGGTGAATGTATCACTGCCGATCTATGCCGGTGGCCGCATACGATATGGAATAGAATCTTCCCGATTCCTGGAGAAGGCAGCGCAACTGGATGCGGAAGACGATAAAGATGAAGTGATCCAAAATTCGATTGAGGCATTTGCCAATTTATTTAAAGCGAGGACAGCGGTAAACCTGGTGAAAGAAAACTTACTGCAAGCGCAGCAACGGACAAAAGATCTGAGCAACATGGAAAAAAATGGTTTGCTGGCACGCAATGATCTTTTAAAAGCTGAATTGCAATCTTCCAATACAGAGCTTAATTTATTAGATGCAGAAAACAATTGGGAACTGGCCAATGTAAACATGAACCTGATGCTGGGTTTGCCCGCAGGTACAGAGTTGATATTGGATACAACAGGGATTGAAAAGAAAGAGGACAACCGGGTATTGGAAGATTATATACAAGCGGCTGCCAATAACAGGAAAGATATTGCCGCTTTGGATCTTAGAAAGAAAGCCGCAGAGACAGGAGTAAAATCAGTGAAAGCGGAAATGTATCCCAGCCTGCAATTGACAGGCGGTTATATTGCTGCAGACATTCCTAAAGTGTTTTCTGTTACTAACGCCATGAATGCAGGTGTGGGTGTTTCTTATAATATCGGGTCGCTTTGGAAAACAAAAGCCAAACGTCAGCAGGCAGATGCGCAAGTGAAACAGGTAATGGCCGCTGAAGCTATGCTGGGCGACAATATCAGGTTGCAGGTAAATAAAAGTTACCTGTCATTGATCAGTAACCGGAAAAAAATTGAAGTGTATGCAAAAGCGGTTGTGCAGGCAGAGGAAAATTACCGGATTGTAAAAAATAAATTTAATAACAGCCTGGCTACTACTACCGATCTGCTGGATGCAGATGTAGCACAGTTGCAGGCAAGGCTTAGTTATACATTGGCAAGAGCAGATGCATTTGTGGCCTATAATAAATTGCTGCAAACTGCGGGTATATTAAGTACTGATTTAAAAAAATAGATAAACACTGAAACGCATTAATAATATGGAAGCAAAAACTAGCGAAACAAAAGAAACAGCAAAAGCAACTACAAAAAAACGGAATCCCGTTTTCATCATTATCCTTGCATTGCTTGTTATCGGTGGAACATCGTTTGGTATTTCCAAATACATACATGGGCAGCATCATGAAGATACAGATGATGCACAGGTGAGTGCAGATATCAGCCCTGTTATTCCCCGTGTGGCAGGATATGTAATGGAAGTAAAAGCGAAAGATAATCAACGGGTAAAAAAAGGGGACACCCTGATGATACTGGATAACAGGGATTATCAATTAAAAGTAGAGGAGGCAGAAGCTGCTTTGAAAATTGCGCAAACAAATCTGAACAGTGCAAGAGCTACAACCAGTGCGGCAAGGGCCAATATCGCTACATCCCGTGCGTCTATCGGTACTGTGGATGCACAGATAGAAGCGGCTAAAATAAATGTAAGACGTACTACCCAGGATTATGAACGATATAATAACCTAATCAAAGATCATTCTATTACACAACAGCAGTTTGAATTGGCAGAAGCGGCTAAACAAACTGCGGAAAAGCAATTGCTTATTCTTGAGGAACAAAAAAAGCAAGCTGCTCAGCAAACCAGCGCAGTAGCTGTACAAAGTAATGCTACCGCATCGCAGGTAAATATCGCAGATGCTACTATACGTCAAAAACAGGTAGCTGTTGATGCTGCTAAGTTGAATCTCTCATATACCGTTATTACTGCGCCGCAGGATGGGCTTGTATCAAAAGTAAATGTGCAACCCGGTCAGTTTGTGCAGGCAGGGCAAAGTTTATTCAGCATTGTACATAGCGAAACCGTTTGGGTAGTAGCTAATTTCAAAGAAACACAGTTGAATAAAATGAAGATCGGGCAACAAGTGGTGATCAAAGCGGATGCTTATCCTGGTCATAAATTCCAGGCTATATTAAGTTCTTTCTCTCCGGCTACCGGATCTACGTTTGCATTGTTACCTCCGGATAATGCCAGCGGCAACTTTGTAAAAGTAGTACAGCGGTTACCAGTGAAGATTGAATTCTCTGATACATCCGATTCATTGGTGAAAAGATTACGGCCGGGTATGAATGTCGAAGTAGATGTACATTTGGATTAGTGCAGTGAATAGTGAATGCTGAATTGCGAATAGAAGAGTTACTATAGAGTGTGCAACCTGAAACTTCAAACTTCAAACATCGAACGGTATTTATGGTACAACAAACTTCATTAGTCGAATATGGCTCACGCCGGATAATCGTTACACTGACATGTATTGTGTGTGCATTATTGGAAATAGTGGATACTACGATCGTGAATGTGGCATTGACAGATATGAAAGGGAATCTCGGCAGTACTACTTCAGAGATCGGTTGGGTAATTACAGCGTATGCAATCGGTAATGTGATCGTAATACCAATGACCAGCTTTTTTGCGGCTCAGTTTGGGCGGCGCAATTATTTTGCTGCTTCTATTATCCTATTTACTATCTGTTCTTTTTTATGTGGCAATGCAACAGGTGTCTGGGAACTGGTGATATTTCGTTTTATACAAGGAATTGGTGGCGGAGCTTTATTGGTAACTTCTCAAACAATCATTACAGAAAGTTATCCTCCCGAAAAAAGAGGTATGGCGCAGGCTATTTATGGGTTGGGTATAATCATTGGCCCCACATTAGGTCCACCGTTGGGAGGATATATAACCGATATGGCTGGTTGGCCTTATATTTTTTACATTAATATTCCTCTCGGTATTATTGCCACATTACTCACGTTGCAATTTGTAAGAAGCCCTAAGTATGCCGAAAAAAGTGCTATGCGGGATATAGACTGGGCGGGTATTGGATTGTTGGCAGTTTTTGTAGGCTCTCTTCAATTTATTTTAGAAAGAGGACAGGAGGATGATTGGTTCAATAGTTCGACCATTATCATTTTTACTGTTACTGCTATTTTGGGTGGTTTCTTTTTTATCTGGCGGCAGTTAACATTTCGTAACCCGGTTGTACAACTAAGAGTGTTGAAAAACGGTAATCTCAGAGTTGGTACGATACTATCTTTTATAATGGGTTTCGGTTTGTATGGTTCCACATTTATTATTCCATTATATACTCAGGCCACATTGGGTTGGACGGCAACGCAGGCAGGAATGCTGTTGGTGCCTGCTGCATTGACGACCGCGTTTATGATGCCGCTAATAGGAAAATTGCTGGAAAGGGGTATACCGCAGCAATATCTTGTTGCGGCAGGTATGCTGGTATTTTTTATTTTCTGTTTCTGGGGTTATAAAATACTGACACCAGATACAAGCAAGGACAGTTTCTTCTGGATGCTGATCATGCGGGGCGTTGGATTAGGGCTTTTGTTTATTCCTATCACAGCTTTATCACTTAGCAAATTGAAAGGAAGAGAAATAGGTGATGGCGCAGCGTTCACAGGTATGATGCGGCAATTAGGTGGTTCATTCGGGATAGCCGCTATTACTACATTTATGGCAGGTCAAACAATGGAGCATCGAAGCGATTTGGTTGCTAAACTTGACGTGACCAATCCTGTTGTTCAAAACAGGGTGGAAGCCATGCAGCATAGTTTTATAGCTAAGGGCGTTCCTTCTGATATTGCACTGCAGGATGCGTATAAAGTGCTGGACTATGGAGTTACAAAACAGGCGATGGTATTATCCTATATGGATGTGTTCCTTTATATAGGGTTATTGTTTTTGATCTGCGTTCCCTTTGTATTGATGGTAAGAGGCAATAAAAAGAAAAAAATAGATTTGAGTGAGGCGATGCATTAAGAAAAATCTTTGATATTGATCTTCTCCCTACAAAACCTATATTCCACCTCATCATTACTACTCACCACCACCAAACGATCTTTACAATGATCAGTAATTAACTGGTGATACAAATCAATACCGGCTGTATCTAAGTTGGTACAAGGCTCATCCAGCAATACAATTTGTGTATCAGAAAAAATACACTGTGCCAGCTTTACCCGTTGTTTCATGCCGGAAGAGTAGTAGCGGATCTGTTTGTTAGCCGCTTTTTCCAGACCAAGAATGGATATAATTGAATCAGTAGTAATGCCAGGTAAAAAAGGTTTAAACCCATGATGGAAATCCAGGAATTCTTTCAATGTCATTTCTTCCACCACCTCTAAATAAGGCGCACAAATGGAAACATAATTATAAATTTCTTCATGAGGGATTTCTGACTTTTCACTTTTCACTTCTGACTTCCGACTTCGCACCTCGTACCTCATGCTTCCCTCATTCATATGCATCGAACCACTCAATACCTGCAGCAGTGTTGATTTGCCAGAACCATTCGGCCCGGTAATAGCATAAGCGTTTCCTTTTTCAAAGCTGTATGTGAAATGGCGGAAGATCCAATCGCGGTTAAAGCGTTTACCGGCATCAGAGAGAATTATCTTCATCGCCGTTACCTTTAGTGAAACGTTTGATGATGCCCCTTGAGCTTTCATTGATGAACGTAACAATTTCATCCCGTTCATCAGTAGCAGGAAATTCTTCTTCCAAAAACTCCAGTGCCTGGGAAGTATTTAATCCTTTATTGAAAAGGATACGGTAAATATCAAGAATGTGATTGATCTTTTCAATGGTAAAGCCGCGGCGTTTCAAACCTACGGAATTAACGCCGGCATAGCTTAAAGGCTGACGGGCGGCTTTAATATAAGGAGGTACGTCTTTACCCACCAGCGAGCCGCCGGAA
>CAMLEX010000458.1 GCA_946479055.1 uncultured Bacteroidota bacterium
ATGTGAAACCTTGCCCCGGATCGGCTTCTCTTCCAGGGTAATAACATAAGCAAACACAGGGAGGAGCATGGTTTGAAATCGCTTCAGGGTATCATTCTTTGTCATCTCGTAGAGCTTGCCATGAAAAGCAATTTCGTTTTGCACCCTGAAATTCTTGTCTGTCTCTTCTGCTTTTGCAATCTTTTCGAGTTCATTGATTTCTTTATCCGTTTTACGGATATATAATAAATCGGCCAGGCCCATTTCCAGCACCAGTCTTAATTCAAAAATATTCTGCAGGGTTTCGGCGTCGATGATCATTGGATCCAATACTTTTTCAAAAGCACCGAGTATATCCGGGTTTGACATGACCATCCCCCGTTTCTTTTTTGTTTCAACTATCCCCAGCATGCGAAAGCGGCTTAATGCTTCTCTCACCACATTGCGGCTCACCCCTAAGGCCTGTGCCAGTTCCAATTCTGTTGGTAATGCATCGCCGGGCTTAAACGATTTTTTCCGGAAATATTCTCGTAGCCGTACCTCTGCCACTTCAGCCATTGTCTTGGTAGTAATCGGTTCTAAAAACTCAGCCAGCTTATTGATCGCCATATTCCAATCTTATTTGTCCTACAAAAGAATGAAAATAGGTTGAGTTTAGCAAAATAGAATTTACGTATCAGCCTTTGTGTCTAACACCCATCATTCAATATTTTTATGAAGCTGTATTCACTAATAAAGGAAAAATTACCAACCGCTAACATTTTAATTTTAAAATGCAGAGACAGTTTGGCGCTGTCTCTTTTATTATGAATGGAATAAACACGATGAAACAACTCCCTTAAGGTTTAATTGCAGCTCTTCCCTATCAATAATAAAACATTTCTGTGAATGTTTATTGACCTATAAACTACCCTAAAAAGATATGCACCATTTACTAAATTTATTAGTAATTTTGTTAAAAGCTTTTAAAGGCTTTAATAAGTTAAATTACTCATGCCTGCAACAAAACCCGATATTATTGCTCAATTGCAAAAAGATATTCTTCGGCTGCAAGGTTTCAAACCCGTATCAAATAATATCGTGGATCTTGGGCTTGGATCAATGAACAATGCTTTTCCGGATAAAGTATTTCCCTTAGGAGCAATACATGAATTTATTTGTGGCGGTGCAGAAGATGCAGCTGCTACGGGTGGTTTTATGGCAGGTTTGTTATCATCTCTCATGCGTAGCGAAGGAGCGTCTATCTGGATCAGCTCTTCACGAACTCTTTTTCCACCCGGATTGAAAAGCTTTGGCATTTCACCGGCCAATATCCTTTTCGTCGATCTGCAAAAAGAAAGAGATGTTTTGTGGGCTATGGAAGAAGCATTAAAGTGTGGCGCCCTTTCGGCAGTAGTGGGAGAAATGCAGGAACTAAGCTTTACTGCTTCGAGGCGGTTGCAGTTAGTTGTTGAACAAAGCCAGGTGACAGGTTTTATCATACGTCGCAATTACAGTAATCCAAATACAACCGCATGTGTCACCCGATGGAAGATTACACCGCTACCGAGTGAATCGGAAGATAATTTGCCGGGTATTGGTTATCCCCGATGGAATGTTCAATTATTAAAAGTGCGCAATGGCAAGCCAGGAAGCTGGCAAATGGAGTGGGTAGATGGAAAGTTCCGGTCTGTTTACGAGTTTGCTTCCCTGGTGCAGGAGCCGCAAAAGAAAACGGGATGATATGGCCAAGCGTTTTGTTTCTATCTGGTTCCGTCATTTGATAACGGACTGGTTTACCCTCTGCCAGCCCCGGCTTCGGGAATTACCTTTTGTAATAAGTGCTCCTTCTCATGGACGAATAGTTATTACGGCGGCCAACGCATTGGCAGAACAACAGGGTATACATGTCGGCATGGTGGTGGCAGATGCAAAGACTATCGTTACCTCGCTGCAGGTTTTGGATGACAAGCCGGGCTTAACAGAGAAGTTACTCCTGCGAATTGCCGAATACTGTATCCGTTTTTCTCCAATAGTATCTGTTGATTCGCCGGATGGACTCGTACTGGACGCAACAGGTTGCCCGCATCTCTGGGGTGGTGATTCCTACTATATAATAGCCATCGTTCAACGGTTCAAGGCTCGCGGATATGATGTACGTGTTGGTGTGGCGGATACGATTGGCGCCGCCTGGGCGGTGACACGGTTCGGACAACAATCACTTCTTGTTGAAAGCGATAAACACATGGAAGCATTATTGCCTTTACCTCCTGCGGCTATCCGGTTGGAGGTGGAAACGGTTGAACTGCTCAATAAACTCGGACTCCGACAGGTTGGCCAGTTTATTTGTATGCCACGTCCGGCACTACGGCGACGTTTTGGGCCAACCTTTATGAAGCGATTGGATCAGGCTTTGGGTAATACGGAAGAAATAATCGATCCGGTTCAACCCATCGAACCTTTCCAGGAACGATTATCATGTTTGGAGCCAATAGTAACAGCTACAGGAATTGAAATTGCTTTGAAGCGTTTATTGGAAACATTATGTCACCGGCTACAGCAGGAAGAAAAAGGACTTCGTACTGCTATATTCAAATGTTATCGGGTAGATGACAAGATAGAAAAAATTGAGGTCGGTACTAATCGCCCTTCCTGTAATGTCAACCATCTTTTTAAATTGTTTGAAAATAAATTAGAGACTATTGAACCCGATCTGGGCATCGAATTATTCGTACTGGAAGCGCCGAAAGTAGAAGATCATTCTCCCCTACAATCGACATTATGGGAAGGCACGGGTGGCCTGGAAGATATTCGCTTATCTGAACTAATTGATCGTTTGGCTTCGAAGATCGGTGCGCAGGCTATTCACCGTTATTTACCGGATGAACATTATTGCCCGGAACGATCCATTAAACTTGCAACATCACTTGACGAACAATCAACAACATCCTGGAAAGCAGACCGTCCAAGACCAATGCAATTATTACGAACACCTGAACGGATAGAGGTCACTGCGCCCATCCCGGATTATCCACCTATGAACTTTCGCTATAAAGGGAAGTTGCATAAAATAATAAAGGCGGATGGACCGGAACGGATCGAACAGGAATGGTGGCTGCAGGAAGGACAACATAGAGATTACTACTGCGTGGAAGATGAAGAAGGCTATCGGTATTGGCTGTTCCGACTGGGACATTATTCAGATAAAACGTATCAATGGTTCATTCATGGATTTTTTGCGTAGGGCTTCGACTCAGGATAAATAATGAAGTATGAGTTATACAGAATTACAAGTAACGACTAATTTCAGTTTTCTTCGTGGGGCTTCTCATGCGGAAGAACTGGTGGAACAAGCAGTCGCTTATGGATACAAGCAAATAGCGATCACGGATCGAAACACATTTGCCGGTATCGTTCGTGCACATGTTGCCGCGAAGAAAAATGGCATTCGTATGATACCGGGTTGTCGTCTCGATCTGATGGAAGGTCCAAGCCTGCTCGCTTATCCTACTGATAGTAATGCTTATTCACAACTTTGCTCGTTGCTGACGATAGGCAATCTTCGTGCAGAAAAAGGAGAATGTCATTTATACAAAGCAGATGTATATCAGTATGCCAAAGGCATAAAATTTATTGTGCTGCCACCTGATGTATTGAACAATATGTTTCACTTCGACCCATCTTTTGAAGAATCGTTAAAAGAATATCGAGATGCTTTTGGTATTGACCTATATATCGCAGCATCCAGGCGTTATCATGGCGATGATAGCAAACAACTCTATCGCCTTACACAGTTGTCGACTCAATTAAATATACCAATTGTAGCCACGAATGATGTGCATTATCATCATCCGGCTCGCCGTCAATTACAGGATATTGTAACCTGTATCCGTGAAAAATGCACGATCTATAACGCAGGCTTTCGTTTGCATCCAAACGCTGAAAGATATTTGAAGCCGAATGATGAGATGCTGCGATTGTTCAGGCAATATCCTGATGCCATCCGGCGCACACAGGAAATTGCAGAAGCTTGCCAGTTCTCACTTGATTCATTAAAATATCAATATCCCAAAGAGATCACTTCGGATGGTCGCACGCCACAGGAAGAACTAACATTCCTCGCCTGGCAGGGCGCCTATGAACGTTATGGAGAAATGATCCCTGAAAAAATCTCAACCGCTATTCGTTATGAGCTGGACTTTATGGAACAGATGAATTATGCGGAGTATTTTCTCACTGTGTATGATATCGTCCGTTTCGCAAGGCAGCATAATATTCTTTGCCAGGGGCGTGGATCTGCCGCAAACTCCACCGTATGTTATTGCCTGGGTATTACTTCTGTTGATCCCACCAAATTCGATTTGTTGTTCGAACGGTTTATCTCTTCTGCACGCAATGAACCACCTGATATCGATGTGGACTTCGAGCATGAGCGCCGCGAAGAAGTGATACAATATATCTACCAGAAATATGGCCGTGATCGGGCAGCCATTGTTGCTACGGTCACACAACAACATCAGAAAGGAGCGATCAGGGATGTTGCAAAAGCTATGGGACTTTCTGTTGATACTATTAATCGTCTTTCTGCTTCGGTCGGTTCCATCGGGGAATTCCCTGTTGAAGGGTTTGAAGAAAAACGTATTACCGAAGAAGGGTTCAATTTTAGGGACAATCATCTAAAAAAAGTCCTTGAACTCACACAGCAATTTATGGGTTTCCCACGGCAACTCGGACAGCATACCGGTGGTTTTGTTATTACGGAAGGAAAATTATCTGATCTGTGTCCTATTCTAAATGCACGAATGGAAGACCGTACCTGCATCGAATGGAATAAGGATGATATTGATGCACTTGGATTTTTGAAAATAGATGTACTTGCACTTGGTATGCTC
>CAMLEX010000459.1 GCA_946479055.1 uncultured Bacteroidota bacterium
GGCATTGGTACCGGCCGGGCAGGCAGAATTGGGAGCCATCAACTTTGAAAAATGGTGGAGCAGCCAACTTCAAAAGGCCTGACGGCAATTGATCTGCCACCTGTTGAAACGAAGATGACGGGTGTCAGCTTGCCGAGGCGGTTGTAATGGGAATGCACTTTCCACCTGTTCGTGCACCAGGATATCCCTACGCCGGCGTATTATCCTTACGAAAACCGGTCAACAACACGGCAAGTCAACAGGCAGCAGATCCTAACTCTTAAAAAAATTTTCGATTGTCAATTGCTCCCGGAATGAGCAACACGATGACGGTTGGGACAGTTATTGACTAAAACCATATTGTTTATTCTTCAATCCAAAAATCATGAATTTTTTCTTTTTCCACTTCCCGGTAAAAAACCGGAAAGATGAAGCTTATACACATACGGTGATCGTGAACGAAGAGCAACTGCATAATATCACTGAAGGCGGCGAGTTTTTCGACGATGCCCTCCGTATGAAAGAGCAGCCATTGATGTATACAGAAGAAAGCATTGCTGCCCGGAGCCCCGAAGAGCTACGATAAAATCCGCCGAATTATATACTTAAGCAAAAAATTAAAATGGTATGAAAAATTATGAATCACTCGTCGATGCTTTGTATGATCTCAGGAAAAGAGGTTATGAAGCCGACTTTGAACCGCAATCAAATTGCCTGTACTGCAGCAACCTGGATTTGCGACTAAACGAGGAAGAATTTCACGTAGATGAAGTCTACCAGTTTGAAGGCGATTCCAATCCTGTCGATAACGCTGTCGTATATGCACTCACTTCTCCTACAGGAGTAAAAGGCACTATAGTGGATGGATACGGAGCATCCTCAGACAATACATCGAAGCAACCCGGAAATTATAAAATCGGAACCTTAACCTGAAAAGACAAACAATAATTACACCATAGAACATTTTTTAAACCATAAAATCAAATCAGCATGAACGAGTTTTTAATTACGATCCACAGAGATCTTACGAGCAAAAATCCGAGTCCATCACCTGAACAAATGAAAGAAGCAATGAAGCCCTACCAGGATTGGATTGCCGGCATCGCAACCGAAAACAAATTAGTGGCTCCGCCAAAGAGATGGGATGTCGAAGGGAGGGTGATAAGCACCGCAAAAAAAATACACGAGGGACCTTACGCCGAAGGAACAGTATCCATTGGTGGGTTGTTCCTGATACGAGCAAAAGACTATGACGAAGCAGTAGAAATCGCAAAAGGATGTCCGATCATCAAGTACGGAGCTATTGTGGAAGTACGCATGGCTATTCCCGCTGCATAATGTTTTAGACTATTTGAATGCCTTTGTCCGGACAAGGGCATTCATTATAGAATTCTTAAACATCTGTATTCTTAAAAATAGGATATTATAGACAACAAATTATAATCACACAAAAAGGCAAACTTTTTGGAAATGGCTTTACTTACAGGTGGATTCCGAATAGTCAATGCCTGTTAGTTTCTTTACATCAGCATTATAATCTTCAAAGATTTTAATGAGCATTTTAGCCAGCCATTTTTTTTCCTTCTTCAAGGATAGAATCAAAATCTGAAGACAATACTTTTGCTGACATATCCGTCGACTATATCACAAATAGTTTGGTAATGTTTGCTGAGTGCCTCCTCTCCTTTTATTCCTTCTTTCGCCATTAATGTCGGATGGTAGTCACTTCATTTAATATACCTAAATGCATTAGTTCACGTATTGAGACAGTTTGCTGTGTCAATGAAAAATTTATACTGTATGTTGGTTAAATATGTGCCACTGTAGCGACAATTAATTGTTCATAAGATTTAAGAGGTGGTAATATTATGACTATATACGACTACAGTACAAGGTTATAAAGCTATTAGCTTTATAACCTTGCCCATGAAAATGATCCAGAGCAAATATTCTATTCAAAAACACTATCTTTTCCCTTATACTCAAACCAATCAAAATAGGAGTTTGTATTGCTTTGTTTTCCAAGCGAAGTAGCATAAAGTCCAAACACGGATCCTACAAATCCACCAGCCTTTGCAGTACTCAAAATTTTCCCATCAACATCCTGAAGCTTTGTCCAGTTTTTGCCGTCAGTGGAAAAAGATATTGTATAAATATCATTGTTGGGTTCAATCCTAAGATGCACATATTCGTTTACAGAATTGACAAGCTTTTCTGCAAGCAAGGTCATGTTCAATGAATCTTTAGTTGATTGATAAAGCTGCACAGCAGGCTTTCCTTCTCTAAGTGATTTACAGATATAGTAAAAAGCGTTTTCGTTCTGGAAGATAACCAAACCAGCTTTCTCGTTTTCAGCTGTGGGTACAAACTTGAGCTTAACAGTTGCAATCGCCTGATGATGAGCCTGCCGAAAACCTATAAACGAAGGATTACCTCTTCCCCCCACAGTTTCTGGTCTTAGCCTGATGCTTAGACTTCCTTTTTTTTCTGAAGTGTTGTACCATTTGTCTGTTACTGTTCTTAGAAAAATATAACGAAAGTCTAAAGCACTATTATTAAAATCATCTTTATAGGTATAATTTCCAGTGAAAGGGTTCACTGGCTTTTTGTTGACATTGGGCACAGGCAGTGGATAATGGTATTGCGCCAGTTCATCTCCTTTCAAAATGATTGGCCATCCATCAGCTGTCCATGTAACCGGATTTAAAAAGGTCTCCCTTCCAATGTTATACAAATCGCCTCCATAAGGTCGGCAGGCTAAGTACACTGCATACCAGGTTCCGTTTTTAGTTTGTACCAGGTCAGCATGGCCAGCAGTTGTCACGGGATTCTTTCTGGAACGGTCTAAATGACGTTGTGTCAAAATTGGATTTTTTTCCCAGGGCAGAAATGGACCTTCAGGAGACTTGCTACGAAAAATAACCTCGGAGTGATTATAACCAGTACCACCTTCCGCACACATTAGGTAATACCAATCGTTGATATGATAAATATGTGGAGCTTCAATCCAAACCGGATGCCTGGATGTGTCTACACCGCCATTAACTAATAGCTTTTCGTCACCAATCACTTTGTTATTTTTATAATCAAATTCATACATACGTATTGATCGATGGCCATTCCAAAGCGACTTGCGGCCCGGAGGATCGCTGTTGTAAACCATATAGGCTTTATCAGCGCTTTCATCAAAAAACAAAGAAGGATCGATTCCATTCACCCCTTTTAAATAAGCGGGATTGCTCCAGGGACCGGCGGGGTTATCTGCTGTGATTACAAAGTTTCCACCACGATCTATCAATGTACATACTATATAAAATTTGCCTTTATAGTAAGAAATAGACGGAGCAAATAGTCCCCTGGAAACGCCGGCACCAATTAGGGGCAATTGTTCCGGTCTGTCCATGGCATGCCCAATTTGCTTCCAGCTTACCAGATCTTTACTGTGAAAAATGGGAAGACCGGGGAAATAGGCAAATGAAGAATTAACGATGTAATAATCATCACCCGCACGGCAGATGCTCGGATCGGGATAAAAGCCAGCAAGTATTGGGTTCGTATACGTTTGCTGACTCTGTACGGATAAAAAGAAGGTACTAAAAAGAAAAAAAAACATAAGTCGGGATCTCATTATTCTTATTTTTTTAGGTTGGAAACAGTAAAAATTATAGTTGTTTATAATTGTTTTTTTTCGATGATGTTTTCGCCTTTTTCAAAGTTTACTACATCCCAGTAAACTTTTTTAGGCTGACGATTCATATCAAAAAGTAAAGGATAATTCTTTCTACCTCTGCCATCCAACCAGCTATAGCGATCGCTCAAATTCCAGAATGTTATTCCCGTTATTTTATCCCTGTGCTTACGAAAAACGTCAAACATCATTTTATATTTTTCTCTTTGTTGTTGCTCCATTTCGGGAGTGAAAGAGGCAACACTGTCTCTACGCTGCCCTTGTATTAGTTGACCACCCTGCCTTCCGGCATACACTGAAACATCTAGCTCAGTTACCTGTACCTGCAGGCCAAGCGAAGAAAATAGTTGAATGGACTTCTCTAGTTCTTCTTTTGAAGGATTGTTAACAGACCAGTGTCCCTGTAAGCCCACAGCATGAATAGGAACACCTGAGTCCTTTAATTTTTTAACCATCTGATAAATTTTCTCACGCTTCTTTGGGTTCTCTGTGTTGTAATCATTATAGAAAAGTATTGCTTTGGGATCTGCAGCATGTGCATATTCAAATGCTTTTGCAATAAATTCATCGCCGCATATTTTATACCACTGCGACTTTCGATAGAAAGCTGTGTCGTTATCATCAATCACTTCGTTCACAACATCCCACCCATAGATACGATCCTTATAACGATTTACTACTGTGGCTATATGTTCTTTTAATCTTTGAAGTAATACCTCTTTTGATATTGTATCTCCTTGTTCGTTTTTAAACATCCAGCCCGGAGCCTGAGCATGCCAACATAATGTATGCCCCCTCATTTTGAGGCCGTGCTTTTTAGCGAAATCAGCAATAGCATCTGCATCCTTCCAGAAATATTCATTTTCCTTAGGGTGGATTGGCCCCATCTTCATGGCGTTTTCTGCAGTAATACTATTAAATTGATTTACGATTAGGGCAGAATCCTCGCCTTGCAGGGACCGTGGTGTGACTGCTGCTCCAATCAAAAAATAATTGTTGTAGTAGTCTTTCAAACCTTTTGCCTTACCTGTTGATTGTCCAATTTTACTTCTCACAGAGCAGCAACTAAAAAGAAGCGCTATTGCTAATACCAAATACTTATTCATTGTCACCATTTTCATTTGATCTTTTTTGACCTTTGATAAAGATGCATGCATTGTGAATTAAAGCAT
>CAMLEX010000460.1 GCA_946479055.1 uncultured Bacteroidota bacterium
AATAATATGGAATGAAATACGGTGCACAACCACCTATGAATTTCGTACTGGCAAAATCTTTGTATTTATCAGCAGTGTTGATAAAAATTACAGATTAATGAATCTAAAAAAATAAGATATGAAAAAGCACATGATGAGCCTGTCAATACTTTTATTGGTATTCACAGCACTATTGCCCGCTGCCCTGAAGGCCCAGAATGATAAAACCAAACTAATAGAGGACAGTAAAGAAGCCAAAGTGGAGTTTATAAAATCGGATGGGCTGATGAAGAGTCTGTTTGACAACTCCTATGCGTACGTAATATTCCCCAATGTGGGGAAAGGAGCCATCGGTGTGGGTGGAGCTGCCGGCAATGGAATTGTGTTTGAAAAAGAAAAAGAGATTGGCAGCGCAAAGATGAAACAAGTAAGCGTTGGTTTTCAATTTGGCGGACAAGCATACCGTGAAGTAATTTTCTTTGAGAACAAAGCGGCTCTCGACCGTTTCAAAGAAGACAAATTTGAATTTGCAGCCCAGGCTTCTGCAGTAGCCGCTACCACCGGTGCATCAGCTAATGTAAAATATAAGGAAGGTGTAATGGTGTTTACCCAGGAAAAAAAGGGACTGATGTATGAAGCTTCAATAGGTGGGCAGAAGTTCAGTTATTCTCCATTTTAATCGTTTTATAACTATTTAAAACGCATAAAAAAACGAGTTTTTTAAGGATGTGTGGTTTTAATGATTGGGGTGAAAAAAAAGATTGTGGGGGAGACCCACAATCTTTTTATGCTTTCGTTAATCATTTTTATTATGAAGCGGTCATAGGCTTTGTATAATAGTACCTATAAAATATTTAATCCTTTGTAATATTAATCAGTGCCCGGCGGTTCTTACTTCTACCATCGGCATTATCCCTGCCATTGATCAATTCCATTTCCACAGGACAGCAGGCTCCAAAGGATTCAAAACTGATCCTGCTTGTATCTATTCCTTTTTGAATAAGATAATCAGCACAGGCTTTGGCACGTTTGTCTGAAAGTTTTTTGTTATACTCAATTGTTCCCCGTCCATCGGTATAACCCGATATTTGAATAGTAGCAGTAGCATTTTCAACCAATACAGTATAGATCGAATCCAACTGCTCCGTTGCCCTGTCTCTAAGCAAGCTCTTATCAAAATCAAAATAAAGAGTGACTACAGTTTCAGGTTTAATAACTAACTTCTTTTCCAGGCAGATCGCTGAATTTAATACAACATCGGTCAGCCAATCAGACTCATCATTGGCTTTTACGGTAATACCTTCCGCTTTTCCCTTATATAATTCTTTGCTTATAAATAACTTCTGTTGACTCACATCACCGGTCAATTCAATTTTATAGCTTCCGTCGCTGGCTGTTATTGTATGCAAACTTTTACCAGTAGCATCTTCCATTACCACATCAGCATCGGCAAGAGGTTCATCATTCCTGCAATCCCGGATTACACCGGTGATCATTTTTTTCTTCGTCATCCTGCTGACAGCATAGGTTTCCAGGCAACATTCAGAACCACGATCGGAACTAACGATGGCGTTGTCAAGTATTGATCCTTTTTCCGTTGCAAAAAAATACAGATCATCACGGGATGAATTAACAGGATGACCCATATTCTCCGGGACCTTCCATTCCGATCCCCAACCTTTTGATGTATACAGATCATATCCGCCCATTCCCGGCGTTCTGTCAGAAGAAAACACAAGAGTCTTAGTGTGGCTATGATAAAAAGGAGCCTGTTCATTTCCCCCGGTATTTAGCATAGCACCCGCATTCACTGGTTCAGCAGTGGTACCATCTGTTTGTAAAGCTGCATACCAGATATCAAATTGACCGTATCCACCGGGTCTGTCTGAAGCAAAAAATAAATATTTGCCATCAGCGGAACAAAAAGGCTGTTTACTGCTCTGTCCTTCCTGGTTAACTGAGGAAAGTAACACGGGACTGCTCCATCCATTATCTTTTTTCAGCGAATAATAAATGGAAGAAATAGTTTGTTGACCTTTTTCCTTTTTCCATTGTGTGAAATAAAGATAGTTTCCATTGGCACTAATGCTGGCTGCTCCCTGGTTAAATGTCGGATCAATACCTTCTATGTTTACAGGTGTAATGTCCTGCATGTCACCATCAGTAAATGCAGCATAAAACAACCGGTTGTGAAAAGGATTAATACCTGTTTTTACAATTGAATCGGCCTGGGTGCTGGTGATCATGAATTGATTTCCTTCAAATGCTGCAGGCGCAAAAACTCCCTTCTCCGTTCCTGAAGAAATATTGATCTTATGTAAGCTATACAAAGTAGAATCGGGTCTTGTTACCTGGCTTTTGATGAACCGAAGAGTTTCCTGTTCTTTTGTTGCAGCTTGCTGATATGGATTGCCTGCCGCATAAGTACTGAGAAAGTTGTTCACACTTTCTTGCGCAACAGGATAATTATTCATGCTTCGCTGACATACAGCATACCAGTATAACCCCGCCGCATATTTCGCTGCATCTTTTTCAAAACATTCCTTATATCTCGCTGATGCCTGCGGCCAATAATTAGCCAGCCGGTAACTCTCTGCCTGTTTATAAAGAATATCCAGTTTACTTACCTTGTTACCTGTTGTTCCTTGCTTGTTTTTTTTACTATTCAACGGAAAACCGGTGGGCATCTTTTGTTTCACATCAGGATTCAGAAGTTGTTCATACAGGCCCGCAGCTGTAAAATAATCACCGGCTGCAAAATATTGATCGGCCAATAGTAAACGCTTATCTGCCTGGCTTTGTGCATCCAGCAAAATGGTGAATCCAATTATTAACAGTAGAATCCTGTTCACTATACTTTTTGCAATACAGGATTGCAATGAATGGAACTTGCTGGTTGGTATAGATAGAATGATGTTCATATTGTTTGTCAACTTTATTAATTTGCCATTACCTTTTATTCATCGCCAATAATGATCCGATAGTCCTGAGTTTATCGAAGGGCCGGATTATAAACGAGGACAACGGATAAAATCAAAAATACTTTTGGTTCCTTTTCTTTTTATGTAAGAGAGGCTAAGCTCAAAACTGTTTATATTTCTTGACATCGTACCCAGCTTGGAAGTATTGGCATCATAACTCAAACCAATTAATAAATTTCTCCAGTCAACGCCCACAAAAGGAGCTATAGCATCTTTATATCGATAATAGCCGCCAATCATTACATCTGTTTCTTCATTTACGTTGTGTTGTACATAGGCACCCAGCATTGTTTCTCTTGCATTGCCTTGTTGCATATAAAGAAAATGCGGGATAATACTGGTTTGTTCAGAAAGATTAAAGCTCAAACCACCATGAATTGTATAACGCAGTGGTATTGTATTGAGCGCAACAGTTTGATTAGAAATAATAGGATCTTTTGGTTTGT
The DNA here is from genome assembly GCA_946479055.1 of uncultured Bacteroidota bacterium. The sequence continues at coordinate 3,407 of CAMLEX010000460.1, forward strand.
TGAGATGAAAGAAAGACAAGCCGCCAAATACATTTGCTTTTTTACCAGGAGCAGCATCGTAATACAAAACGCCGGCACCGATATCCAAAGTAGTGGCCGATGTAGATGCAAAGTTTTCCGTTACTGCATTAGAAGCATTATATCCGGTAATAGGATTCCATTGTTCACCCCATTTAAATTTGCTTTGATCAACCCGGCGATTGATAAGGCCTGCCTGCATGGCAAACACCACCCGGTGATTATTAGCGGTACCGAATTTAACGCCGGTATAAGCAACAGAAGCATAAGTGTTGAAATAATTAAAGCCTCCATCTCCGGCAGATTGATTCATCAGGTTCACACCCAATGCAATATTTTTATTGGTACGTGTATCAAAGGAAACACCCGTGGTACGGTAGGGGTTGCCTATTGCTCCCCATTGGCTCCGATAGATTGCAGAAACTCTGTAATCGCCATCACTTCCACCGGTCATCGCAGGATTAATATACATAGGGTATGTATAATTCTGCGTAAAATGAGGATCTGTCTGGGCAAGTGATTCGTGCATGGTTGCTATCAGCAAACAAGCTGTGAAAAAACCGGTTAGTTTCATCGGTATATTTTTATAATCAGGTATAATTTTCATAAAAGGATAATTGGATATTTTCTTACTATTTTAACGTAACAGCGTAATGGAACCTTTCATTTTAACTGTTCTGCCATCAGACATTACGGCCTGCAAGGTGTATACATAAACTCCTACCGGCTGTGCTTTTCCACGGTGCGTTCCATCCCATCCACTGGTTCTGCTGTTGATCGTTATTACCTGCTCTCCCCATTGATTAAAAATTCTCATATCCAGCTTGTCTATATAATTACCATACACAAACAGTATATCATTCTTTCCATCGCCATTTGGTGAAAATACATTGGGCACAAAAACGTCTTTATTCAATGGTTTTACTGTAACAATATAACTCCGTGCTGTACCTGCACAACCATTGATCGTTGGAGTAACAGTAACGGTTCCTGAAATTGGATCATCACCCCTGTTAATGGCATCAAACGATGGAACATTGCCTGTGCCGGATGCGGACAAACCAATAGTCGGGTTCGAATTTGTCCAACTATAGTTAACTCCCGCCGGTGTTCCTGAAAAGTTGTTTGCAGGTATCATGGCCCCATCATTCACTGTAGTATCTGGTATGGCATTAACTGTTCCGGTTGGATTGACAGTAACAGTAAATGTTGCTGTAGCTGTTGCACATTGACCCGGTGTGGAAGTAAATTTATAGACTCCTGAAGTTTGGTTACTCACTGTTGCAGGACTCCATATACCGGTGATACTATTGGTAGATGTAGTGGGCAACGCAGGAACTGCACCACCTGCGCAAAAAGTTAGAGAAGTGCCGAAACTAAATGTAGGTGTAAGAATCGCTTTAACTGTTAC
>CAMLEX010000461.1 GCA_946479055.1 uncultured Bacteroidota bacterium
GGTGAATATCATACCAAACTTCATGACCATCTTTTTGTAAAGTTTCATTTACCCGGGTAGCCAGTGATTTATCGTTCCAGGAGTGGCTGATAAATATTTTCATGTGCAAAAATTTTATTTGTTTGGTAGGGCACATGGACTTGATGAGATCATTTACATTTTATTTTAGCCTCATCGTCCGCCAACCGTCGGATCGCCATAAAAAATTATAACCAGTTGCGCAGTTGCTCAATAATATTTTATGGCTCATTTCATAACTTTCTTTTCTATTAGCACTATAGAAAATGAAGCCGAAGAGTAGATAGATCCGCGTTAGCATTCAGTACAGCCGGTTATTAGCAGACAAAACCATTGATTACTGAAAGTTAAGAATTTTAATATTGACCGAGTATTAAGCAAGGGATTCCTGTAGTTTTTTTAAACCCCGGCATCAAAGTTTATACTCAGTTTGTGGTATAGGTGTTTGAAATTATTGTTGTAATTTCAATAGTCATTCCTACCCTCCACCCTTGGCTCGCCAACAATGGCAGCGTATATAACAACACCCGGTTTTAAACAGCAGGATTGATGAAGCGAAAGTTTGCATTTCCGATTTGGTTGTTCTTATAATTATTATCAGGTATAAATCATAAAATCGTTACCGTTATGGCTGATATATTTATTAGCTATTCGAGTGAGGATAAAACCAATGTAAAGCTAATTGCAGAGCTACTTGAGCAGCAAGGGTGGAGTGTTTGGTGGGATCGCCAGATTCCCATTGGTCAAAGATTTGATTCCGTTATCGAAGAGGAATTGGCCAAAGCTTATTGTGTTATCGTAATATGGACAAAGCGGTCCGTAGCTTCTGAATGGGTAAAAAACGAAGCCAATGAAGCAGCTCAATTGGGAAAATTGGTTCCCGTCTTACTCGAAAACGTTCCTCTTCCGCTTGCATTTAAACGTACGGAAACAGCCCTGTTAGCAGGATGGAAGGGAGAACCGGATCATCCGGAACTTTCACTTTTGTTCAACGCTATTTCGCAAACCATCCAAAAAAATAAAGAAAAAAAAGATACCCGAAGCCCGGATTTTACGACTAATCCTAAAGAAACAGGTAAACATAAAGAATGGAAGCTTGATGAAAAGATCATAAAACCTTCTGCCGTTTCAGGATATATTGTTATAGCTGTAATCGGGTTTATTGTATCAATTTTTGCGATTTACTATTACCTGAATTTTATACAGAATAAAGTTGGTGACCAGGTTGATCAGCGGGTTTTTTACCTGATCCTTATATTATTTGGTATCGCTGCCAGCGCTGTGGTTTTTGGTATTATGAATTCATACGCTACATTGAAAGGAGAAAAATTCAATACCCGGTTTAAACTGGCTGGTCCTTTTGTAGGGGTCGTGTTGACTGTAGTCGGCGGATTTTATCTTCCGCATAAGCCGGATGAAAAGGTCGTAACCATCCGTGTATTTGATAAGAAAAAAAATCCGGTCACACAAGGCGATGTGAAGATATACCTGAAGGAATACATCCGGACCCAATCAATAGATAAATTGGGCCAGGCTTTATTTACTGGTATTCCTGGTAGTGGTGTTAAGAGTAAAATTAAGATCGAGGTATCCAGCCCGGGTTATGCAACAAGGCAGTTTGACACTATACTTAATAAATAAGGCACATTGGAATTAACACTGCCGTTAACCGCTGTTGTTTTTATTTCCGGGCGGGTAACAAAGGCGAACGATGCGCCAATCAGTGATGTTGAAATAAATGTAGATGGAACAAGGTATGTTGCTCATTCCATTTCGAATGGAACTTACAGCCTTCGACTGGAAGAATATACATTGGGGGATGAGATTACCCTTACCACATCACATCAGGGTTTTGAGGACAAAACAAGATCCCTCAAAATCAATGCACCGGAGATGAAAGAGATGGATTTTGTTCTGCAACCTATTGATCATTAAATAAACCTCATCATGAAAAAATTTATTTTTTACCCCGCATTGTTACTTCTCTTGTATGACACTTCCTATAGTCAAAACCTCGTGATAAAAGGGAGAGTCAGGTGTATGAATCAAAGTGCTCATTCCACCAAGGGAGCGGAAAATATAATCGTCGTTCCAACTTTTGTTCCATCCAAATCAGCTATTACTGTTACTAATCCTTCCGGGTATTTTGAATTTAATACAGGAACCAATCTTTCAACATTGCAGGATAAGCAGGTCAGTATCTATATTGTTTCTAAGTGCGGCAGTTGTAAGGATATTGTCAAAAGAGTATTTGTTTCAGAGGATCAGGACAGGCAAAACAGGGATGATTCAAAATCTTATGTAACGATAAAAAAATGGATGCTGGAAAAAAATTGCAAAGACATTGAGCTATCTTCTTTTAAAGCGGACAGCTTGCTAAGAGTAATAATGAAGCAGCCGGCTGAAAAATTAAGTGAACTGACTAATGCCACGGCGTTGACAGGAACTCCTGCTCTTTTAAATTTATTAACTACCCTTTCAGCAGCTGGGCCAATTGGAGCCGGCGGAACTTTTAAAGCCATAGGCATAGGCCCCGGAAAAATAAACTATGGAGAATTTCTTTTTGCTTCTTCTTTATTTCATAGCTGGAATACTGGATTCAATTTCTCCCCTGCACGTGAAATGTCAGAAGCCCCATTCTGGAATCCTTCAGCCATGGTAAACTCTAAGAAATCAAAAAATGTAAGTTTATTGACCAATGTAAAAAACAATGCTAAACTGGCTGGTTTTTTTAAACTAACTGATAAATTTTCTTTGGGGTCAGGGGTCATTTATACACGGCAGGAGGAGTTTCGATCTGTTATATTTATCAATGTTAACAACTCTAAAGATACTTTAGGACCAGAAGATTCAGACTCCACAATAAGAAAATTAAAAGAATATGCTGTGTATATAAGCCCGGCGTATAAAATAAATAACCAACTGAGTCTTGGGTTTTCCCTAAAATCGGTATGGCAAAATTTTAGTATTCCTGATTCCCTTCAGGTACAACCAGGTGAAATCGGTGAGTTTTTTGATAGCACCATCAAAAAACAAAAATTTGATGTTGATTTTTCTATAACCTATAAAATATCAAAATCATTCCAGGTCGGTCTTAATGCCATGAACCTTGCAGGAACAAAATTGCATGCAGATGCTTTTGCCCCGGATCAGCGAAATATATCGTCTCAAAATCAACGATCATTCGGACTGGGGCTTTGCTACAAATGGCAGCGGTTTAATTTTGGCGCCGATATTTTATTTACAGAAGATGATTTTTATGATGCCGCGCTCGGTGTCAATTATGTACCTTTTAATGATGCACTGATCTCTGCCGGTTTAGCTGTTAAACAACTGAGTTATTCCCTGGGTTTCCTGATTAAACATTTTCGCCTGGCCTATATTGATGATAATGATTTGTTGGTTAATGAAAAACGGAAGGGAAAATCAGGCATATTAAATGGAAGATTGTACGGAGGGTTTTCTTTTACTTTTTAAAACATTGCTTATATGCCCCGGCAAAAAACAAGTTTTGCCGGTTTTTTTTGAAATATTATTTTACTTCGTAGCAGGGGTTTGTCAAACACAAACAACAGTGCCTCCCTCTTTTTTCGTTTCTTTACAAAGTTTTATTGATTTTATATTTTCAGAATAAAAAATTTGCTCATTATTAGCTGAAAATAGAATGTGATGAATCGATTAATTTCATCATCTCAATTTTTGGCTGACCTTCCAACCCACTTTCATCTCTTTGCTTTTGAAAAGATTTGAAGGAAGCTGTATCAAGTAATTGTTTTTGTATCTCTTCATTTTGGTACATGGAAAGATGAATAAACGTTTTGCCATCGTTATCAAGATAAGCTGTATAGCGAAATTCATTGCTGTTCATCTTTTTAAAATCAGCCATAAACAAATTAATATTTTCCTGATTTTTCCGGGCAAATCCGGGTTTCACGGTATAGGTTACTTTTACGGTTATCATGTTATTTGTTTTTATTTATAAAAAATACTTTCATTTTTATACTATGCTTATTGAAGCCAATTGCGGAATAGTTTATTAAATAGGGGTACGAGAATATAATACATAATTGGAACTGCGATGACGGTTAATATAAATGTTCTTAAAGCCACGGGCAAGGGAAGCAGATGGTCTCCTATTAAATAATATAGAAATGTTATCAGGGGATAAATTGCCAACCAGATAATGAAAGCTCTTTTATGTTTCTCATTTTTATTTATGTGTTCCATAATTTGTCAGGGTTTAGTTTAAAGAAATAAAATTGATCAATACTGGTCCGGAGTATAATTGCCCGGAATGGTTCTGAAAGCTTTGTTAATCCTGTTCCTGCTATTGATTTGGGTAATAGCTACCGCGAGATCAGCTATTTCATTCCTGGAAAAAAAGCCGGATAAACTCTCAAACAAATTTTTATCGACATCCTGTTGGTTGGCATTGGTCAATGCTTCTGCAAATGCCAGGGCCGTTCTTTCCTTATCGGTATAGTAAGAACATTCCTTCCATGCCACCAGGGAATAGAGGCGGAGTTGGGTTTCTCCCATATTAATGGCCTTTGATGCTTCCTGGAATGAAATCCGTTGTGTCATTTTTTATTTGTTTTAAATTGATAAAAGCGTTTGCTACCATTAAAACAAATAAGAGGATCAAAACGTGACAACTTTTTAATTCAGAAAAATATTTTTTAATTTTTCGGGGTCAACTATCGAGTAGATACTCCTGATTTTATTCGTATTCTTGTCAAATTCAAAAACCTGGCAATTAGTGAGAGTGTCGCCATTGTAAAATAACAGAGCCGGCTGATGATTTATTATACGGGTT
>CAMLEX010000462.1 GCA_946479055.1 uncultured Bacteroidota bacterium
TAAAAACTAATCTTCAATTATGCCTTACCTCTTTACTTCTGAAAGTGTTTCTGAGGGGCACCCCGATAAAATTGCCGATCAAATATCGGATGCACTGATAGATAATTTTCTTGCGTTTGATGCACAAAGTAAAGTTGCCTGCGAAACATTGGTTACTACCGGTCAGGTAGTATTGGCCGGTGAAGTAAAATCCAAGGCTTACCTGGATGTACAGGAAATTGCCCGTGGCGTTATCCGCAAGATCGGGTATACCAAAAGTGAATACATGTTTGAAGCAAGTTCTTGTGGAGTGATTTCAGCTATTCATGAACAATCCGCTGATATCAACCAGGGTGTAGATCGTAAGAAAAAAGAAGAACAGGGAGCCGGCGACCAGGGTATGATGTTTGGCTACGCCAGCAATGAAACAGAAGACTATATGCCTTTGGCGCTTGATGTCGCACATAAATTATTATTGGAACTGGCTGCATTAAGAAGAGAAAATAAACAAATTAAATACCTGCGTCCTGATGCTAAAAGCCAGGTAACATTGGAGTATGATGACAACAATAAGCCTGTTCGTATTGATGCCATTGTTGTATCTACCCAGCACGACGATTTTGATACTGAAGGTAAAATGCTTGCAAAGATCAAAGATGATATTATCAATATCCTGATCCCAAGAGTAAAATCAAAGTATAAAAAATACGCTAAACTGTTTAACGACAAAATTAAGTTTCACATTAACCCCACCGGTAAGTTCGTAATAGGTGGCCCGCATGGTGATACAGGCTTAACAGGCCGTAAGATCATCGTAGATACTTATGGTGGTAAAGGTGCGCATGGTGGTGGAGCTTTCAGTGGTAAAGATCCAAGTAAAGTAGACCGAAGTGCCGCATATGCTACCCGCCATATTGCAAAAAACCTGGTAGCGGCCGGCCTTGCAGATGAAATACTGGTGCAGGTTTCCTATGCTATTGGTGTAGCACAGCCTACCAGCATTAACGTAAATACTTACGGCACCGCCAAAGTAAAGCTTACCGATGGACAGATCAGTAAAATAGTGGAAAGTATATTTGACATGCGTCCTTATTTTATTGAGCAGCGTTTGAAATTACGCAATCCTATCTACAGCGAAACAGCGGCATACGGTCACATGGGTCGTCAGCCACAAATCGTTGAAAAAACTTTTGTTTCTCCGGACGGTAAAAAAGTGACGAAGAAAGTAGAACTGTTTACCTGGGAAAAATTGGACTATGTTCCAAAAGTGAAAAAAGCTTTTGGCCTGAAATAAACTATTCAAATTTTCAAAACCTCTCCTTATGGAGGGGTTTTTTATTTTTATACTATGAGCGAAAAAAATCCCTGGCAAATCATTTCCGAGAAAAATGTGTATGACAACAAATGGATCAATGTAACCGAGTATGATGTTGTTAATCCTAATGGAGGGAAAGGTATTTATGGAAAGGTTCATTTTAAAAACATTGCGATAGGTATCGTTGTGTTGGATGATGAGCTGAATACTTACTTGGTAGGGCAGTATCGGTTTGCAATAGATGAATATAGCTGGGAAATACCCGAAGGCGGCGGATCTTTGAATACTGATCCGGTCGAATCTGCGAGGCGGGAATTATTGGAGGAAACAGGCCTTGTGGCTCATGAATGGACGCCCATTTTGAAAATGCATCTTTCTAATTCTGTTTCCGATGAGTATTCCATTATCTACCTTGCCCGAAACCTGGAGCAACATACAGCTACGCCGGAAGAAACTGAGCAATTGGTCGTCATGAAACTACCTTTTGACAAAGCCTGGAGAATGATAGAAGAAGGTTTGATAACCGATGCAATGTCGGTAGCCGCCATTCAAAAAGTGAAATGGATGTTGGCTGATGGAAGGCTTTCCTGATAAATTATCCGATCCGGTAAATTGCTTTGACTGTTTTATAGACGCTAAGAGATAAAAAGAGGGAAAGAGAAAAAAGAGATGAATTCAAACAATCTTTCTCCTTCAACTCCTTTTCTCCTTTGAGCTCTTAGTCTTTTATAGTTTCTTTGCTATGTGAAAAATTACAGACAACAACAACGTCCCAAAAAAAGCTCGTTGGTCATTGGAAGGCAAACAGTGATAGAAGCGATTAACGGGGGACAACAACTCGATAAGATCTATCTTGATAGTAAAGCACAGGGAGAGGAGATTAATGAAATTAAAAGACTGGCTGTTAAACATGCTATCCCGGTTAATTATGTACCTGTAGCTAAATTAAACAGTTTCAATATATCAGGCCATGAGGGATGTGTAGCGCAGATAGCAAGAGTTCAGTATCATGACCTGCAGGAAGTCATTTCATTTGTAGTAGATAAGGGAGAATCTCCTTTGTTTTTAATACTTGATGGAATCACTGACATCAGAAACATTGGAGGTATTGCAAGGACAGCTTATTGTACGGGTGTGCATGCTATCATAATTCCGGAAAAAGGCGTCGGCGCATTGAATGAAGATGCCATTCTTACATCTGCGGGAGCATTGGAAAAAATTCCGGTTTGTCGGGTGAACAGTTTAATGAAAGCAGTAGATGAACTGCATTTGAATGGCATAAAAGTTTTTGCGAGTGAAATGACGGCTGCGAAAAATATTTATGAGTGTAATTTTAAAGAGCCCTGTGCTGTCGTGATGGGTAGTGAAGATAACGGGATCTATCCTGCATTGATGAAGATATGCGATGAAAAAATAAAGATACCGATGGCCGGGGATTTTGAAAGCCTGAATGTATCTGTTGCGACAGGCATGATTTTATATGAAGTGATGAAGCAAAGAATGGAATGATCGAAATAGAGACCATAAAACTTATCGAATGTCCCCGCGATGCCATGCAGGGTTGGAAAACCTTTATTCCCTCCGAAAAAAAGATTGAATATATTAACTCTTTACTTAAAGTTGGCTTTGATACGATAGATTTTGGAAGTTTTGTTTCTACCAAAGCCATTCCACAAATGGCCGATACCGCTGAGGTTTTAAGGAATTTGGAATTGGAAAATAGTCAGTCAAAGCTGCTGGCCATTGTGGCAAACCTGCGGGGTGCGGAAGAAGCCAGTGTATATGATGCGATCAATTACCTGGGGTTTCCTTTTTCTGTTTCAGAAACATTTCAGCAGCGAAATACTAATTCTTCTATACAGCAATCTCTGGAAAGGGTAGAAGAGATGCAGAATCTCTGTATAAAAACCGGCAAGAAATTAGTGTTGTATATCTCAATGGGATTTGGCAATCCATATGGTGATCCATATTCTGAAGAGATCGTTTTTGAATGGGTTAATAAAATAGTAGCACTGGATATTGAGATCATCTCTTTAGCCGATACGGTAGGCATTGCCACGGAGGAACAAGTGTATGATATGACAAGTTACCTGGTGGAATCACTACCGGGTATTGAAATAGGCGTTCACCTTCATTCTACACCTGATAACTGGAAAGAAAAGCTGGAAGCAGCTGTAAAAGCAGGGTGTAAGCGTTTTGACGGTGCATTGAAAGGAATTGGCGGTTGTCCTATGGCTGACGATGAATTGGTAGGAAATATGAATTCTGAATTAATGATCCGGTATTTTAAAGAAGAAGGAATGCTTCCTGTTTTGAATGAAGAAGCATTAAAAGAAAGTTTGCGTCTTGCTTCGGAAATTTTTATTTAACAAGTTGATATTTTGAGAGGTTAAAGAATATCACATCTATCAACTTAATCAACTTATTAACGTATCAACCGTTTCTCGATGGACTTCATGTTGAATTTTGAGCCGAAGAAATTATCAAAACAAATCAATTGCCGGGATAAGTTGTTATTGATCGGTTCTTGCTTTACCGAACACATCGGTGGTGCATTGGAGGATGCCAAGTTTTCGATATTGCAAAATCCGAATGGTATTTTATTTGACCCGGTAAGTGTTTGCAATAGTCTTATATCCTATATTCATAATAAACAATACAAAGAGACAGATCTTTTTCAGTTGAATGAAATCTGGAACAGTTGGCAGCACCATAGCCGTTTTTCGCATATTGACCGTGCAGAAGGTTTGAGGATCATCAATGAATCGCAACAACAAGCACATGAATTTTTAAAAACTGCTGATTGGGTATTCATAACCCTGGGGTCTTCTTTTTCTTACCGGTTAACAAAATTAGCAGGGTCTTCGAAAGCCTCCAACGTGGGGGGAGGTTTGGAGAGGGCTGTGGCCAATTGCCACAGGGCGCCTGCTCAATGGTTTTCCAAACATTTATTAAGCATCCAGGAGATCATTGAAGCACTCGACCTTTGTATGCACCAGTTATTTCAATTCAATTCAAAATTGCAGATTATTTTTACTATAAGCCCTGTGCGTCATATCCGTGACGGCGTAGTAGAAAACAACCGGAGTAAGGCCAGGCTTATTGAAGCCGTACATCATATGGTCAATAAATTTGATAAGCTGTATTATTTCCCTGCTTACGAAATAGTGATTGATATACTGAGGGACTATCGATTTTATGATATTGATTTTGTTCATCCCAATTATATGGCTACGGATTTTGTATTGCAAAAGTTTTCGGCTGCTTGTCTTGATGATGAGTCAAGGCAACTGATGGAAGAATTAAAAAAGATCAATATTGCCCGACGGCATAAAGCTTTTCAACCAACAACAGCCGCACACAAACAGTTTCTTCTATCGAGCGCCGAGAAAACAAAGGAATTACAAAAAAAATATCCGTTTCTTGATCTTCAGGATGAGTTGGATTATTTTACATCATAGAAAGCCTCAGCTTATAACCCGGCATATTGTTTTGGTATAATAAGTTTCGCCTGGGCGAAGAATAGTGTTTGGAAAAT
>CAMLEX010000463.1 GCA_946479055.1 uncultured Bacteroidota bacterium
TTTCCTTTCTCCATTGTGGAAGCAGTTTGCTTTTTTTCTTTTAATAAAAAAATGAGTAAGACACTGACGATGCCGGGAATGAATGCGAGGGTAAAAAGCGTTTTGTATTCACCGGGGTAAAATAATAAGAATATCAAAGCTATTACCGGGCCAATGGTTGCTCCGGCAGTATCCAGCGCCCTGTTAAATCCAAAGACCTTTGCTTTATTTGTTTTGGTTGTTTCCGACGACAATAATGCATCCTTGGCAGCAACCCGGACACCTTTACCAAGGCGATCAAGAGTTCTTACAAAAAATATCCAGACGGGTGCAATAAAAAAACCGATCAGTGGTTTTGACAAGGCACTAAGAAAATAACCCAGCTTTACAAACGGTAAGCGAACTCCCTTTTCATCGCTCAGTTTTCCAAAATACCCTTTGCTGATGCCCGCCGTAAAATTCACAAAGCCTTCCAATATGCCTATCCACACAATGGAAAAGCCAATCCCTTTTAAATAAACCGGAATGATCGGGTATAACATCTCGCTTGCTACATCAGCAAACAGGCTCACCAAAGAAAGAATTAAAACTGTCCGGGTGATGATTCGCATAGTTTGAAGATAGATGAATTTCTTTGAGCGGATTATGATCGCGGCGGAGAAATTTTACCGGCTTTCTACCCGTGGTGATGACAGTCAACGGGGCATTTTTATTTTGTTCGCAAGAATCGGCCTGGGTTCTTTATTAAATTGAGTCATCGTATTATTTTAATCATTATCGCTATAGCATGGCGGAAACACCCGGCGGAAAAGCAGACGAAGAATTTAATATGTTGAGGAAGTAATAAAACCTTTTTTGAATTTGTAACTTAGGGGAACAACCAAAACATCAACAATGAAAAAGCTGTTTCTTCTCTTTGTCATTTGCCTGACTGCATTTTTTCTATTTGCAAAGAACAATTTTTCACGAAAACCAAATGCAGTAAAAAAGACACAGGTACGGATCTTCACTATTAATAAGGGTAAGATGAATGAGTTTCTCAGTGCCTGGCAAAAAGGAGTTTATCCTTTACGGATCAAAAACGGTTTTAAGATCGAAGGAGCATGGGTGGTACAGGAAAAAAATAAATTCATCTGGATATTAAGCTATGATGGGCCCGATGGTTTTGAAGCAAAAGATAGTGCTTATTATGCCTCGCAGTCAAGAACATCGCTAAAGCCTGACCCGGCAGACTATATTGCTGATTCGGAAAAGTATTTTATTAACCCTGCCTTGCCTGAGTAACGAAAGGTTTTCACTCCGAAGCCGGCGAGTGCAACAAGGCTATACACATTTACTATCCGACATTCGCCTGAAAAATAGATTGTCGCGGTTTTGCTGACCACAAATTAAAGAATAAAACCTTGCAATGATGCATAGTGAGCAGAACGTACAAGTGAGTGACACAACCAAAGCCCCTAGCAACACTTCAGCTAAGTAACACACATCTTTTGCCGTAATGCATTTTATATAGCCAATGAGCAAAGTAGGGTGAGTTTCCATGTAAATACTAATGTTGTTACATGCAGCCTGGATTATATCCGAACACCTTCTTAAATGCATAGGAAAAGCTGCTGAGGTTATTGTACCCGATATGGTAAGCTACTTCCGTAACATTCATGACCCGCTCCGCCAGCAGTTGCCTTGCCTGCTGCATACGCAACTTGTGAATATCGCCAAACACCGTGGTCTGGAAAAAATGTTTATACCCCTTCTTAAGCTTGTACTCATTAAGCCCGAACCGACAGGTAAGCCCCTTAAGGCTTAGTGGCTCCAGGTATGATGTTGCTATAAATTCTTTTACCGCATGCAATTTTTCTTTGTCGGCTGCTGACCAATATATTTCCGCAGAATTGGATTGCAGCGCATGCACCTGATCAATTTGCAGTACAAACAGTTCAAGCAACTTGCTTTCAGTAAAAATATATCGTGTAATACCCTGGAAGGAACATTGCCGGATGGCCTGTATCAATTCTGCCATGCGCTGTTGCCAGCAAAGAGCACCAGCAGCGCCAAGGAAATGAGTCTTCTTTTGCAGGTGTTTACAAAACTGATCAAGGGCGCCGGTTGGTTCATCTTCCGCCAGGCTATTTAGATAATCAGGATGGTAGGTAATTGTACATGCATGAAACTGCGGCGAATGAATAACATGTGTACCGGAAAAGTTTGTATTATACTGTATGTTATGCTGCTGCCTGCCAAAATATAAAGGTTCCTGCAGGTTGCCGAACCGGGATTCCACATCTCCCTGCAGCACAAATACCGATTCGGCCGTTTCCTTAGGCACAGCCTCATATAAACTGAAAGGTTGATCCGCTTCCATAAACAGTTCGGTAAACAGCATACCGGGTGTATTGATGGCATTCATCTTGCCTGCAGCAAGGCCCGGCTGTTGAAACTCTGCTGTGAAATGCGTATAGCGTTCACTACTGTGAACTAATCGCTGTTCCGTAGTACCAAAGTATTGGTCCCATTGAGTCAGATCTATTTTATCCATTTTTCCTAAATTTTAATCCGTTGATCTAAACAGGGAGGGTACTGACTTAGCTCAACTTTGTCTAAAATTAAAAGCAACATGAAAAATATTACTACCGTCGAGGTATGTACTGAGGAGAAAGCAGGATCAACTGCGCAAAAAAGCAAATGGAAATATAGGCTGTCACTCCTGTTTTACCCTGTAGGCGTGGTACGCATCTGGCGTGGAAAAGCCAGGTTATGGGTGAAACTGCTCTACAGCATACTTGTACTGCCGGTCTTTTTACTCGTAGCCGCCTACCTCGGCATTGTTTTGTTTGCAGCCTTTCTGCCAAAGCTTGACCGCACCGTAGGCAACCGGGCCGATAAAACGATTTACAACCGTGAAGGCAATTACTCGGCTACTTTTGTGCAAACAGGACATGAAACAAACAACGCATACGAACTGGTGCAGGTAGAACTGGAACCGCACGGCGGTAACGACTGGCATTATCATACCAGTTTTGTGGAGCAGTTTACCGTTGTGGAAGGCAAAATAAAAATTGGCAGGAATGGTGAGGAAATTGTACTGGATAAAGGGCAAACCACGATGGCAAACAAAAAAGACATGCACTATTTTAAAAATGCACTTGATCAGAAATCAGTACTATTGGTAAAAGCAACGCCTGCTGCAGGGCTGGAAAAAACACTGCGGGTGGCATATGGGCTCATTAATGATGGCTTGTTGAAAAACGATATGACTGAAAATCCCTGGCATATGTGCCTGTTGCTTGCCTACAGCGAATCATACCTACCCGCTATGCCCAACTGGTTCCAGGAGCCACTGATCAATGCGCTGGCTAAAATTGCACAATGGAAAGGTGAAGACAAGAGCCTGTATAAATATTTTATGTAAACAGACCGGAATAACAGAAGGATGGAACATTGCTCCTGCTAAGCAAGACGACTTAATTCGCAAATGAGTCTTAACGCATTTCATTTATTTCCTTTGCGGTTAACCGAAGAAATCTTGCCGCATTATTAAATAAAATATCCCGTTTTTGATTGGCGGTCAGGAAACTTGCGTTGTTGATCGTTTCTATTCCTGCCTCAATTGCCTGGGGCCAAACCATATTATCGGAACCGAACATGATGCGTTTGCCGAATCCTGCATTGACCAGTCGTTCTAAATAAAAATAAAATTCTTTTTTGGGAAGCATATAGCAGATGCCACCCAGGTCAACATACAATTGGGGATGGGTATATAAAGTGGCAAGCATATCATCCAGCATAGGCCAGCCGGCATGCATGGCATAAACTCTCAGCCTGGGATGACGCAGCAGTGCTTCTTCCAAAAGCAGGGGGCTGTGCAATTTTGCCCTGTAGTTTGGTGCAAATATGTAAGGAGCACCCGGAGGTCCGCAACCCACATGAATGCCCACAGGAATATCGAGACGTTCGGCCATGGCAAGATAAGGTTCGAAGGCCGTATCGCTGGCAGAGTATCCTTCATATTGAATAGCGATTTCACCAAATACTTTAAACTCGCCTGATTTAAAAAGTTTCTCCAGTGAATCTGGCGTAAGTCCTTTAGCGCCCAGGCCAAAACTCCAATCTATGCTATTGATAATGCGGCGGGGTTCAGCTTTTTTCCATTCTCTTACTGTTTTCATTTCACTACTGGTAACAGCATACACGTTATATTTTTTAAGCATCGCAAGGGTCATATTCTTCATTGAGTCATCCGTGGTGGGAGAAGTGATATACTTATCGGCCCATATATTGGTTTTCTGTGCGTCAGTAAATGTTTTTCGAAAATCATTCTTCGGATCGTTTAAGCCAAGATCACGGAAAGGTGCGCCGATGCTTATGGGAGGAGTACCCTGTTCATCGGCATGCAGGGCATGAAGATGCATATCAATGACAGGTAAAGCCCGTGTTTGTGCTGCCGCTATTTTTACAAGAGAAATTGCAGCTAACCAAAGTGACAATTTTATTCGCATCGTTAAAAATTATGGTTACCGGAAACTATCAACACAACAAGTAAATAAAAAAAATGCAGGAAAAATATAATTCATTTTAATAAAGACAACAGATTTAAAATATTCCATATTGAACTGAAAACAAAATTTGCAAATGATCTGAGAAGTGGAAGCTTTTTATAATGATGTCCTGGTAATTACCTGTCTATAATAGTTTATAGAATCCCTTTATACTGATGGCAAAAAATTGAGGATATTCTGTAACAAAGACTGCATTCGCTAAATTAGTAAGAGAGTCCTTAGTCCGTGCGGTTGGTGGAAAAAAACACCAACCGCGGCGTGCTGCTTTTGCGGAACACCTGTAAGAGCGGAAAG
>CAMLEX010000464.1 GCA_946479055.1 uncultured Bacteroidota bacterium
CCAAAAGGTCTTTCAGTATCCTTCATGTCTGTAAATCCTCCAATGATCAGGCCAGCCAGTTTCGACAACTTACCACTTCTCTTTAATTGATAGAACATGCGGTCGATATTATAAAGGTATTCACCAATATCTTCGACAAACAGTATCCGTCCCTTCGCTTTTAAGTCTGAATCTGTTCCAACAACATTTGCCAATAAAGCAAGATTACCCCCTACCAACTCACCGATAGCTTCACCGGTTCTGTTCAATTCATGCGGATCGCAGGTATATTTTGCCCACTTTCCTTCCAATGCGTTTTTTAATGATTGTACATAGCGGTTAATATAACCCGCATCATTAAAAGCTCCCGCCATAGGCGCATGAAGCGATGAGATATAATAATTGGAATAAAGATGTGTATGCAAAACAGTGATATCACTATACCCAATGATCCACTTTGGTTGTTTTTTAAACTTTTTAAAATTGATCTGATCAATGATCCGCCCCATACCGTAGCCACCTCTTGCACATAGAACGGCGTTTACCTCATCATCATCCAAAAATTGTTGAAAATCATTCAACCTTTCATCATCCGTACCAGAAAAATAAGTAGCTGAATCGCTGCCGACCGTTTTACCCACTTTTACTTTATAGCCCCACTCGTCTTGCAATACACGGATGCACTCTGTAACTCTTTCCATTGCCATATAGCCAGCCGGACAAACTAATCCTATTGTATCACCTTTTTTTAAGTAAGGAGGAGTTTTGATCATTGAACAATTTTTTTTTAATTTAATGCTGATTAATTCCCAGGAAAATTCCTTCTGCTCATTATAGCACTTCTGTTAAGACGCATTGTTGTGGTCGAACAACTAGTTTATGTTTTACGCCACACTTCAAAGCAAAGTTATTTTTCTGATGCCCTACCGGAAAATCAAAACAAACCGGATAATTGTATGGCCTGACTTTTTCTAAAACCACTTCCTCCAATGTTTTCCCAAAATCATCGTCACCATCATCCACTTTTACTTTAAACCCACCAACAATTAATCCTTTCAGCCCGGATAGTTTTCCGCTTCGTTTCAAATTCCAAAACATACGATCAATACTGTACATATATTCGCCGGTGTCTTCAACAAATAATATTTTACCAGTTGTATTAATATCTGACCGGGATGCGGCTAATGATTCCAGCGTTTTTAAATTTCCACCCACCAAAATTCCTGTAGCTATCCCTGGTTTGTTTTGCATATTACAATTGATGACATACTTCATCTTTTCACCGCTTAATGCTTTTTGAATGGAATTAATTGTTTCCACCTGCACAAGGTCGGCGTTGTTCCAGTCATCCGGAAAGCTATTGCACATTTTAGAATGAATAGAAGCAATACCCAAATTTCTATTGAGATGAGAATGGATAACTGTCACATCACTAAAACCGATGATCCATTTTGGTTTGATTTTAAATTTTTCCCATTTCAATTTATCAATGATACGAATTGCACCATAGCCACCTCTTGCGCACATAATAGCTCTTATCCGCTTATCATCCAGCATTTGCTGAAGATCTTTCGCACGTTCTTCATCGTTACCGCCGTAAGTAAAATCTCTCTTACCAATCGTTTCCCCAATCTTTATGTTGAAGCCCCAATTCTCTATGCACTTAATAGCCGGTTGAATTTCTTCCACAGTAATATACCCTGCAGGAGAAGTGATACCAATTGTATCACCTTTTTTTAAATAGGGCGGGATTACTGGCAAAGCACTCCCCAAATCTGTTTCATTTTCTACAGAGCTTATTTGCTTTTTTGTAAAAAAAGGCAAAGTCACACCGGCAAATAAAGAAGCCGAGGAGCTTAAAAAATCTTTTCGCTTCATTTTTTAAAGTTATCGGAAATGGGCGAACTTTTTTTCTAATAATGCTTTCTGAAACCGATACCCGATTGTGACCTGTCATGCTAATTTTCTATGCTAAATTATTGTGAGGATGGATATTTCCTTAGTCCCATGAAAATAAAACAGCAGTGGTGCCAGGACAATCGTAAAATGGTTTTGCAGGCAAATAAACCGCTTTCGTCGCAACATTTGTTATAACAATCCTGTTGAACTGCTTTTGTCATTAACTTGGTGGTATGAGACCAGCCGGGTATTCAAAAAAGTGGGTAAACGTTCTGTTGCATACAGCGGCATGGGTGCTTCTTTTTTCGCTTCCCTATTTATTACGGCCTTCTTTAAATGACGGCAGGATGCAGCGACCCGAACCTCCCCTCATGCATCTGCGGTACGCTATTAATAATCTTATTTACGTCGGGTTCTTTTATCTGAATGCTTTATGGCTGATTCCTCACTTTATCTATAAAAGAAAATACAAACAGTGGGCCGCCATTATAATTGTTTGTTTTCTTTGTATATTATTTATTACATGGTTGACTTTATTTCTGCTCATGGAGCAGGAACAATCAACATTTAATTTACGTGGACATTTACTATTTAATTTTTTCTTTTTCCTTTTTTTTCTGACCAGCAGTACCGCTTATCGTATGATAAAAGACAGGGCCCGTGCCGATAGAATTGCCAGGGAAAAAGAAAATGAGAATTTGAAAACAGAACTGTCTCTGCTTCGTTCGCAGGCCAGTCCCCATTTTATGTTCAATGTGTTGAATAACATGGTAGCCCTGGCCAGGAAGAAGTCCGACCTTTTGGAACCATCGCTTTTGAAATTTTCTTCGCTGATGCGATATATGTTGTATGAAGCGGATGAAGATAAAGTATCGCTGGAAAAAGAAATTGATTATCTGCAGAGTTATATCGATTTGCAACAACAAAGATTTGGAAAAAATGTACAGGTGAATGTGTCATTGCAGAAAATTGATGATAATTATGAAATTGAACCTATGTTACTCATCCCATTTGTAGAAAATGCTTTTAAACATGGAACCGGACTTATAGAAGGAGCCATGATAAAAATTCAGCTTAAGGTTGAAAACAATAAGCTTGATTTCACTGTGCAAAACAAATACGATCCTTCATCTACAGAGATAAAAGACAAAACTTCCGGAATCGGCCTTGCCAACGTAAAAAGAAGACTAAATTTATTATACAGTGATAAACAACGTTTGCTTATCACAAAAAAAGATAACTGGTTTAACGTTTCACTTCAATTAAATTTAAATTAATGCTTCGCTGTATTGCTGTAGATGATGAGCCACTGGCATTGGAACTGCTTGAAGATAATATCAGCAAGGTACCGTATCTGCAGTTAGTAGCGACATGCAGCAATGCCATGGAAGCAATAAAAGTATTGCAGGAACAAACCGTTGACCTTATTTTCCTGGATATACAAATGCCGGGGCTTACAGGATTGCAGTTTATTCAAAGCCTGAATGAAAGGCCAATGATCATTTTGATTACAGCCTATGAAAAATTTGCACTGGAAGGTTTTAATTATGATGTAGTGGATTACCTGGTTAAACCAGTTTCGTTGAACAGATTTGTCAAAGCTTGTAATAAAGCTTGGGAACTATACCAGCTAAAAGTAAAATCAAAGGAACCAGCGGCCGGTAAGTCACCAGATTACATTTTTGTCAATGCGGATTATAGTTTGCTGAAAGTAGTAATTGATGACATCATGTGGGTTGAAGGGTTGAAAGATTATATAAAAATACATATCCGAAATTCCTCAAAACCGGTAATTACAAGGATGACAATGAAGTCAGTTGAAGAGTTATTACCTACCAACCGGTTTATACGGATACACAAATCGTATATTGCTGCAATGGATTTTATTACAGCCATAAGAAAAACCACGGTAATTATCGGAAGCCTGGAGCTGCCGGTAAGCGATACTTACCAGGAAAAACTGATGAAATTGACCGGAAAATAGTGAGTAGTGAGTTGTGAGTGAGTGTATCATACCTTTAGACTCATCCGTCACATCTTTGCAGAAATAATTATTAAGTAAAATAGTTTTGATTCATTCTAGAGAAAGAAAATATATTTTTAGTTTAATAACCCTTTTATAATTGATCTTTAAACCACTTAAAAAAATGAAAAAAATAAGCTCTCTTTTGTTTGCCGTAACTATGCTGTATACTTCGGCCCTTCAGGCACAAACTGCCGATGAAATCATTAACAAACATATTGAAGCCATTGGCGGTAAGGAAAAATTAAGCCAGGTCAAATCGCTTTATACGGAAAATTCTATGGACGTAATGGGCAACCAGGCTCCCGTGACAGAATACCTGCTGGAAGGAAAAGGTTACAAAAGCGAAGCGGAATTCAATGGCAGCAAAATTATAAATTGCTTCACTGACAAGGGAGGATGGTTAATAAATCCAATGTCGGGCGGCACTGATGTACAAGCGATGCCAGAAGAAATATATAAAGCCGGCAAGAGCCAGATCTATATCGGTGGAGCTTTATTAAATTACGCTGCGAAGGGCAACACCGTACAGTTGCTGGGAAAAGAGGCGACTAATTATAAATTAAAAGTGACCAACGGAACTACCGAATCCATTTATTTTATTGATGCATCCACTAATTATATTACAAAAACCACAACAAAAGGAGAAATGATGGGGCAAACCGTTGAGGTTGTAACTACATTCTCCGATCATAAGAAAACGGATTTTGGTATTGTTATTCCCTACGCCAGGGCAATCGATTTAGGTGGCTTTGCCTTATCCTCCAAAGTAACTAAACTGGAAGTGAATAAAGAGATAGACCCTAAAATTTTTGACCAGCCGAAATAAAAGAATGGATCAATTGTGATGTTGAAAAACGGGTGCCTGGGCATCCGTTTTTTTATTTATCACTAACCGTTTTATCTGTTCATCCCCTGTCTAGATCG
>CAMLEX010000465.1 GCA_946479055.1 uncultured Bacteroidota bacterium
AGACCGTATCGTTGAAATCGCTATCGTTAAAGTATTACCCGATGGAACCAGGAGTGTAAAACGGAAGCTGATCAATCCTGAGATGCCCATACCAAAAACTTCGAGCGATATACACGGCATTACAGATGAAATGGTAAAGGATGCACCAACATTTAAGCAAGTAGCCAACGAATTAAAACAAGTGCTGGACGGATGTGATATTGCCGGCTACAATAGCAATCGGTTTGATATACCATTGCTGATGGAAGAATTTCTGCGTGTACAGGTAGAATTTGATATGAAGGGAAGAAAGCTGGTTGATGTACAAAAGATATTTCACCAGATGGAACAACGTACATTAGGTGCCGCTTACAAATTCTATTGCAATAAAAACCTGGAAGGGGCTCATAGTGCTGAAGCTGATGCCACTGCTACTTTTGAAATTTTAGAAGCACAAACTGAGCGGTATCCTGTTCTTGGAAATACCGTCGATACCATTTTAAAAACGATAGGAGAAGATGTGATTGTGGATTTCGCCCGTCGCTTTATCATGGAAAACGGGGTTGAAATTTTCAATTTCGGAAAGTTCAAAGGGAGAGCTGTATCGGACGTGTTAAAAGCTGAGCCTCAATATTATGACTGGATGATGAGAGGTGATTTTCCCCAGCATACCAAGCAAAAACTGACAGAGATATATACCCGTACCATGTTGAAAAAGGCCTGATTTTATCTGGCCCACTTGTGAACAATTTAACACAAAAATCTTTCCTGATTGTTGTAAATTCGTTACTTGCCTGATATTGATTTGGAAAAATTAGTTGTCATACCAACTTATAACGAAAGAGAGAATATCACTAATATTCTTCATGCCATCTTCAACCTTGGAGAAGGTTTTCATGTGCTGGTAATTGATGATAGTTCACCCGACGGAACAGCGCAAATTGTAAAAGATCTTCAGCCAAAATTTCCGAGACAATTATTTATTGAAGAAAGAAGAGGCAAACTCGGATTAGGCACCGCTTATATTTATGGGTTTAAATGGGCAATAGCCACTGGCTATCGCTTTATTTTTGAAATGGATGCAGATTTTTCACATAATCCTGCAGACCTGGTACGACTATACAATGCCTGTAAATATGAAGGGGCTGATATGGCTATTGGCTCACGTTATGTAAAAGGTGGCGGAGTAGTAAACTGGCCATCCAATCGTATCGCTTTATCTAAAGGGGCTTCTGTTTATACAAGACTTATTACATGGATGCCGGTAAAAGATCCTACCGCCGGGTTTGTTTGCTATAGAAAAGAAGTACTTGAAACTATTAACCTGGATGAGATCCGGTTTACCGGCTATGCGTTTCAGATAGAAATGAAGTTTGCTACATGGAAATTGCATTTTAAAATAAAAGAAGTGCCCATCATTTTCCAGGACAGGACTTATGGTGTGTCTAAAATGAATAAAGGAATCGTAAAAGAAGGCATCTGGGGTGTATTAAAACTCCGCTGGCATAGCTGGTTTACCAATTATCGTAAAAGAGTTAAAAATGCTGATGCCCTCTCCATGTCTCCGTTACATAAAAAGGAAATGGTGACCGAAGGAAAATAGATTATTGCATTTACTCTTTTGCAATAACTCTTTTATATGAGCATCCACTAAGTTTCTATTCCCATCCTTATTGTAATTCTCCTGCTTTTCTTAGTTTGCGGTATAAATGAAAAAAGCCTTTTTTCAACTTCACATTGCAGTCTTTCTTGCAGGTTTTACGGGAATATTAGGCCGTCTCATCTCTTTGAATGAAGGAATGATCGTTTGGTACAGGCTTTTGTTTACAGCCGTAACCATGTGGGTATTATTTGCTTTTTTTAAAAAAATCCATAAAATATCTATTGCCGATATTTTAAAGATAGGCGGTGTTGGATTTATAGCCGCAATGCATTGGGTTACTTTTTATGGTTCCATTAAATATTCCAATGTATCGGTGGCCCTTGTTTGTTTTTCTGCTATCAGTTTTTTCACAGCCTTGTTTGAACCGCTGATACTGCGAAAAAAAACAAACCGTACTGAAATGTTTTTGGGGCTAATGACGATGGCGGGCATTTACATCATTTTTCATTTTGATACGCAATACAAAACAGGAATTATTATAGGGTTAATCTCGGCCATATTAGCTGCATTGTTTCCTATTTACAACAGGCAGTTTCTAAGGCGGGGTATTACTGTAGAAACTATGCTTGCCTGGCAGCAAGCTGGCGGTTTGATCACTTCATCCATTCTGCTTCCCTTTTATCTTCAGCAGTTTCCTGTTGAAAGTTTTTTTCCTGGTAAAGGAGATTTGTTATGGTTACTAGTGCTAGCCTGGTTTTGTTCCGTCATTGCTTTCCAGTTTTCGTCCAATGCCTTGAAACGATTATCAGCATTTACCGTCAACCTGACCTTTAACCTGGAGCCGGTATATGGTATATTGCTGGCCTTTCTTGTTTATAAGGAAAATGAATTATTGAGTAAGTGGTTTTATATTGGTTTTGGAATAATCGCTGCCGCATTGATCATTCATATCATCTTATTAATAAAGTATGAAAAAAAGCTGGTTGCAAAAAACCAGCATCTAAGCGATGTATTATAATAATGGCGCATCTGGATAAATACATTTTTACAAGGGATGTATACCTGATGAACATTATCTTTAAATCTTTAATTTTTTCGTGATGATAAAAATGAACCATAAAGATTATCGGACAATTTGTGCGGACTGGCGAAGATAGTTTTATGGTGAATTACATAGCTTGTCTCGAAGCATTCGGGATGATCAGATCAATAAAAAATAACTCATGAAATATCTTTTTGTCTTCGCTTCTTTTTTAATCCTACAAGCGGTAGCTGCTCAAAAAAAGCCATTGGATCATTCCGTGTATGATAGTTGGCAAAGCATAGGACAAAAGCTCATCAGCAATGATGGCAGGTGGGTAGTTTATACTATCAATCCGCAGGAAGGTGATAATGAACTGGTGATACAATCCACCGCATCGGATACCGGCTATAAAAAAACAATTGCAAGGGCGTATAACGCTTTGATCACAGAAGATAGCCGTTATGTTATTTTCAGGATCAAGCCTTTTTTTAAAGAAACAAGAGAAGCAAAAATAAAGAAGAAAAAGCCGGAAGAAATGCCAAAAGATTCGTTGGCTATTGTTGAGCTCGGAAAGGACAGTGTGTGGAAGACGGCCGGGGTAAATGGATACAGAACCCCGGAAAAAAGTTTCGGCTGGGTAGCTTATCTGTTGGAAAAAAGCAAGGATGTTTCAAAAAGCAAAGCATTAACTGGTCAAGCTAAAAAGATAGCTGATAGCTTAACGAAAGTCATTGATTCTCTGCAGGCATTAATAACCGGGAAGGTAAAAACCAAAGATGAAGCGGATACTATAACTCACGACTCAGAACTCCCGATTCATCATTCACAACTTACAGTTCACCACTCACCAATTACTACTCTCGATGCAGATAGTGATGATACTTCCGTAGTTACTGCAGATACTGGATTTGACCTGAAGTTGCGCAATCTGAAAACCGGCCAGGAAAAATTATTTAAAAATATAACAGAATATAGTTTTAGTAAAAAAGGACAGAAATTATTAATGGAGCAATCCCGTGATCCAAAAGATTCGCTCGGTAAAACAATGATTCTTTTATATGATCTCCGAAAAGGGTTTGCCGATACATTGAGCAGGGGAGGGAATGAATTTAAAAATTTTGCAATGACCGACGATGGTTCGCAGGTAGCGTATGTGGCGGAAAGAGATGCAAAACCGAAGGACCTGGAAAAATATTTTAAGCTCTGGTATTTTAAAGAAGGAATGGATAGCTCCATGGTATTAGTGGATAAGAATTCCGTAGGAATGAAACTGGGAATGACCATCAGTGAAAACGGAACTCCTGAATTCAGTAAAAGCGGGAAAAGATTGTTTTTCGGGATAGCGCCAATACAGGCACCCAAAGACACGTCATTAATAGACATTGACCTTGTAAAACTGGATGTGTGGCATTACAACGATGATTACCTGCAAACAGTTCAATTAAGCCGTTTACAAACAGATCTGAAACAAAGTTTTCTTACTGTTTATGATCTTGAAAATAAGAATCTGCAACAATTAGCCTCGGAAGAAGTCCCTTCCGTTTATCAAACCAATGAAGGTGATGGCGATACATTTGTAGGAGTAACAGATATAGGAAAAAGAGTAGAAAGTCAATGGATGGGAAGTACGAAGAAAGATATTTATGCCATCAATATAAAAACCGGAACAAAGAAACTGATCAAAAAAGATCTGTTCGGCGTTATTACTCCTTCTTATATTTCTCCAACAGGCAAATATATTATGTGGTATGATAGTAAGGCTAAAAACTATTTTGCTTATGATGGTGATTCGACAAGAAACATAACAGCAAAAATAAAAGTGCCGTTATATGACGAAGAAAATGATTCACCAACTGAACCAGTGCCGTATGGTGTAATGGGATGGCATGAAGGAGATTCGGCGGTTTATGTATATGATAAATATGATGTCTGGAAAATCGGTTTGATTAAATCACAAACCGTTTTTTCTTTGACTTCTCAGGCCGGTAGAAAATCGAAAACATCCTATCGTTTTATTGTTCTTGATCCTGAAAAAAAGCTTTTTAAACATAATGATTATTTATTGTTGCGAACTTTTAATGATGTTAGTAAAGCAAATTGGTTTGCTAATATCTCTATGGATGGTTCATTTTTTAAAAAGTTTGATTTTGAGACAAGTAAATTTTTAATTGGACAAATTAGTGAAGCGAAAGAAAAA
>CAMLEX010000466.1 GCA_946479055.1 uncultured Bacteroidota bacterium
TTTAGATAGGAGCCAGTTGCCCCACGTACCCATATTTAAAACCTATTGTTCTAATCAATAAACCTTTAAGTGTATGGAAAACGTAACAGTACTTCTCGCCAAAAAGCAATCGCATTTCAACAAAATCTCTCCCAACTGCACTATCAGTGATGCACTATGTAGGATGAGCTGCCAGAACACAGATTATCTTATTGTAATGGATGATGATGAACGATTTTTAGGTTTGCTTACAGAACATGATATTGCTACTAAAACAATTTTCAACAACCGGTCAATTACACTTACAAAAGTGAACCAGATGATGAATACCCGGTTGCCGGCTTCTGACGCAGATAGTACTGTGGAAGATGTTATGCGTTTAATGAGACGATTCAACGTTCGCTTTGTACCTATATTTAAAAACCTCAATTTTCTTGGAGTAGTTTCTTCCGATGATATTATACAGGAAGCAGTGAGTCACAGGTTGAAGATCTTCGATGTAGAGGACAAAAACACATCATTAGCTTATTCCTATTGAATAACTACTTCCTTTATCACTTTCTGTCCAAGGGCCTCATTTACCCGTAGAATAATTTTTTCTTTCTGGTAAATGAGTTCCTGTTTTAAGGGAGCTACATGTGTGGTGATAATTAATTTATCGCCGAATATCTGCAGCTTATCGGTGTAGCGTGCAATGGTCTTTCCCATGATCTGTTCCCACACATCTTCTATTTGCATAGCCTGGATATCACCTTTGATCCGGCTTTTATTTAAAAATTGCTGAATAGCATCACTGAGAGAATATTCACCCATGGGGTAAAGGTAGAGAGAAAGTTTAAAACGTTTAAAAGTTCTATAGTTCGCAAGTTTAGCCTAAAGTTCGTGAACTCTCAATCTTATGAAACTTATGAACCTGTGAACTTGTAAACTCGCGAACTTATCGCACTTTAAAGACTGATCAATTGATAACCTGCTTCTATTGCTTTTAAATGCTGCACCAACCTTTCCTCATTCGTATCCGTAATAAAAACCTGCCCCTCATTTTCATTACATACTTTTTGCAACAAATTGCTGATACGGTCTTCATCTAATTTTTCAAATACATCATCGAGCAGAAGAAGAGGGGAGAATCCTTTTTCTTTTTTTAATACTTCCATTTCAGCAAGCTTCAGGGCAAATAACAAACTTTTCCGTTGTCCTTGTGATGCAATGCTGCGGAAAGGCTGGCCACTTAAGTTTATTTCAATATTGTCGCGGTGGACGCCTGATGTTGTTCGTTGTGCAAAACAATCTTTTTGACGGGTAGCCGCTAATAGTTCTTCAAAACTTGCCTGTTGTAATTCACTTTCATAGAAAAGGCTGATATCTTCCTGTTGCTTTGCAATGTCCAGGTACAAATGTTTTGCAGCCGGTAAAAAAGAGATCAGAAATTCCTTCCGTTTATTAAAAATAAAATGACCCGGCTTTACCAATTGCTGATCCAATACATCCAACAAAGCAAAGTTCTTATTACCTGATTCCGCAAATGCTTTCAATAATGAATTGCGCTGCTGCAATACTTTGGTGTAACTGATCAGGTGTTGCAGGTAATCGGCATCCAGTTGGGACAATAATGAATCAAGGAATTTTCTTCTTTCTTCACTACCGCCTGTTATCAATAACGCATCGTCGGGAGCAATTACCACACAAGGATAGCGGCCAATATGTTGAGAAAATTTGTCATACGACTGATCATTGACCGCAAACTCTTTTTTTCCCGTTTCCCGTAAAATGCAAACCGCTTTCTCCGGCTTATCCTGCAACACAAAATTTCCTTCCAGCCTGAACCCATTCTTTCCCTGCTGTGTGCTATTGGCATCAGCACGGGTAAAATAACTTTTTGTAAAACACAGGTAATGAATGGCATCCAGCAGGTTTGTTTTTCCTACACCGTTATTGCCGCAAATGCCAATTATCCGTTCAGAAAAATCAAAAGAACGGTTGGTATAATTCTTAAACTGAAGCACTGATATGGACCGGAGAAAAAGCATTAAGTTCTGCAAGATAAGTTCTAAGTTTTGTCCGCAAGGACTCCTTTGGAATAGTTTTAAGTCCGGGAAGCCCTTAAAATGGGTTATTTTCGAACAGATGGGTTAAAAACTTTAAAACCCAGAACTTCAAAACTTTGCAACTTTCCCTTATTTTTGCCCCTCAAATTTTTTACCCATTGGCTACCAAATTTTCAAAAGAAACTTACCTGTACTGGTACGAGTTGATGCAACTGATCCGCCAGTTTGAATTAATGGCTGAAGAGAAATACAAAATGGAAGGCAAGATCCGTGGCTTTTTCCATGCTTATATTGGGCAGGAAGCTATTGCTGCCGGATGTATGACGGCTACCAAACCGGAAGATATGTTCATTACTGCCTACCGTGATCACGGCCTGGCAATTGCAAAAGGAATTTCTGTTGACAGCTGTATGGCTGAATTGTATGGCAAAGCGACAGGTTGTGCAAAGGGCAAAGGTGGAAGCATGCACTTCTTTGGCAAAAAAGAAAATTTCTATGGGGGGCATGGTATAGTAGGCGCACAAATTGGAACGGGTGCTGGTTTGGCATTTGCTGAAAATTACCGGGGCACTGATAATGTAGTACTTTGTTACTTTGGTGATGGTGCTGCCCGCCAGGGTATCCTGCACGAAACATTTAACCTGGCCATGCTGTGGAAACTGCCGGTGATCTTTATTTGCGAAAATAATAACTACGCCATGGGTACTTCTGTAGAGCGTACTTCCAACGTAGTGGATATTTATAAACTGGCTGACGGTTATGAAATGCCTGCCGATGTAATTGATGGTATGCAACCGGAAGCTGTTCATGAGGGTGTAGCCCGTGCAGTAAAAAGAGCAAGAGAAAAAGGCGGGCCCACATTATTAGAAATAAAAACATACCGTTACAAAGGCCACTCAATCAGCGATCCACAAAAATACCGGACCAAAGAAGAAGTGGATGAGTATAAAAGTAAAGACCCCCTACAGATAGTACGCAAAACTATCCTTGATAATAAATTTGCTACAGAAGAAGCGCTGAATGTGATTGATAAAAGAATAGACGAAACTGTAGCAGCCTCCGTAAAATTTGCAGAAGAAAGCCCGTGGCCGGATGATGATGAAGTATTAAAGGATGTGTATGTAGACCAGAATTATCCTTTTATTGTTGATTAAGGAAGGCAGGATGTGAATGGTTGGTGACCAGTAGGATTTCTCACCAGCTACTTACTACTTCCCACTAGCAAAAAAAAATAAAATTAAAACAAGCAACTTAAAATGTCAGACAATAAAACCGTGCAGCAAGTTGAAACAGGTGAAGAGGTAATTGCCAAAGCAAAAGATTTTTGGACAAAATACAGTAAGCCTATTTTAATAGTAGGTACTGCCCTTATTTTACTGGTAGGAGGATTTTTTGCTTACAAAAATTTCTTCCAGCAACCTAAAGAAGAAAAAGCTGCTGAAGCAATGTTCAAGGCAGAAGATTATTACCGCAAGGATTCTGCAAACCTGGCATTGAATGGTGATGGTCAGTATTTGGGATTTTTAAAAATAATCAGCAAATACAGTGGTACGGATGCGGCTAATCTTGCCAGCTTTTATGCGGGTAGTTGCTATATCAAACTGGACGATAATGCGAATGCCATTAAATACCTGAAGAAATTCAGCACGGATGCAAAACAAATTCAGCAAAGAGCATACAAGCTTTTAGGTGATGCTTCCGCTGACTTGGGTAAGAATGATGATGCATTGGATTATTATAAAAAAGCAGCGCATCATTTTGAAAAGGATGAAACCAATTCAGCCGAAGCGCTGTTTATGGCTGCTTATTTTGCTGACCGAGTAATGAAAAATCAAAAAGAAGCCATTGCTTTATTTAAAGAATTAAAAGAAAAATACCCAAGAACACAGCATGGTTTTGAGGCAGATAATTATTTAGCGCAATTAGGTGTATACAACGCGAATTAATTTTATGGCTGATATAGCAAACAGCAAACTCTTACAAATGGATACAGGCATTCTGAACGTACAGGATGCCTGTATCGTTTTGGTGAAAACAGAATGGAATGCCACTATTGCAGACGAATTGGAAAAAGGTGCTATTGCTGAACTGCAAAAGCATCATGTAAAGAAGATCATTACCATTACAGTTCCCGGTGCAGTTGAAATTCCATTTGCTATAAAAAGTTTTTGGGACAATGCAGATAAAAAGAAAAGACCTGATGCATTTATCGCATTGGGCTGTGTAGTTCGTGGTGATACGCCGCATTTTGAATATGTGTGTAAAGCCGTTACTGATGGGGTAGTACAGTTGAATCTCAGTTTACCTGTTCCTGTTATTTTTGGTGTATTGACAGTGAATAACGATGAGCAGGCAAAAGAACGGATAGGCGGGAAACATGGACACAAAGGAGAAGAGGCCGCCGTGACAGCTTTAAAAATGATTTCATTACAACAGTCATTTAAAAAATAGGTATTACCAGTTTAAGGAACCTGAAATGAACGTTCAACTTTTTATTCCCTGTTTCGTCGATCAGCTTTACCCGGATACAGCTTTTAACATGGTAAAAGTATTGGAGAAAGCGGGTTGTACAGTTAGTTACAATACAGATCAAACCTGCTGCGGACAGCCGGCTTTTAATGCAGGCTTTTGGGATGAAGCAAAATCTGTATGCGCTAAATTTTTGAAAGACTTCAGTGGCAGTGATTATATAGTAGAGATCGGAAGAGCGTCGTGTAGGGAAAGAGTGTAGATCTCGGTGGTCG
>CAMLEX010000467.1 GCA_946479055.1 uncultured Bacteroidota bacterium
CGACCACCGAGATCTACACTCTTTCCCTACACGACGCTCTTCCGATCTTGTTCACCCTGTCGCATACCAGCTTTCCTCTAACCACAGCTCCTCCCGCTATATAAACTGTTTTCCCGGAAGGGATCGTAAATGCATCTCCCGGTAAATCCTTAGGTGTATGTATTCCGGGGCCAAAGTAAATAACGTTAGTATCATTAGGCTCGGGACGAAAGGTTTCAGGCGGATTACCAAAAAGATGCAGGTTATGGAGCTTATCTCCATCAAATTCCACCGATATCTTAGTTGGTTTGGTTAATGTAAAAAATGCTGTATTCCCTTTTAAAGTGGCATTGATACCCAACGAAGCTGGACGCACCTTAACAGAACCAGCATCACCATTATTTTTTCTTACTGCCACTTCAACATTTCCAGAAAAGTCAAAGTAAACCATGGAAGCGTCCTGTGGTTTATCCATATCCACTTTGACATTGTATTCAAAAAGATCTTGCCACTCCCTTCCCGGCTTGCGCACTTTCACGGTGTAATCATCGTTGTGCTGCGAATAAATAATTCCCTGGGGCGGAGGGTAAATAACAAGCTCCTGAGCTTTTGTTTTTATACAAAACAGACATAGAGCCAGGGTTGAATGGATAAGTTTATTTTTAATGAATTTCATATTTTTAAAATCAGGTTTAATTCTTCTGCCAAAATGCAGCAGATCGATTTTTTTTGATATCAAAAAAACTATTCTAATATGTTCATAACAATGGTTGCAGGCATTACTTTGAAAATTTCATCTGAATCAGGTGAAAAAATAATAACCGGTTCGATAAAAAGAGAAAGAAGCTGTCTCAAAAGAATTTTCTCGCAGCGAACGCCAGGAAAACAGCGATCGCAACGTTTTGACAACTAGCAATTCTTCGTTGCGTCGCTTTCATCTTTGCGAACTTTGCGTGAAATTTTTTAAGCTTTTGAGACTCCCTCCGGACTATTGCTTACGTCAACATGAAAAAAGTTTTATAAAATTTTTTTTTTAAGTAGGAGGTGAAATTAAGGGAGGGGGTTTGACAGGTCAGGGGGCGTAAATACCCAAAATAAGGGGCAAATCTGCCAAACCTATCTTGAAAAGCGGTTTATTGATTATTTTATACCGACAGAATTGAAAAAGCGGCACCTGAGATGTTCATTAAAAAGCCCCTGGAAATTTTCCAGGGGCGAAAATATTTTTCTCGCTACTAAACGGATTAAACCGGTCAAATTTTATTTATACTAATCTATCCAGGTAGCATTCTATAGAATTCTTATCTACAGTAAATTGTTTTCCATAAACATTCCGGTACTTCTTTATATATTCAGAAGGATTCATTTTAAACAACTTATTAAATTGTTCCCGAAAATATTTTGTATCCTTGATACCCACCATAAAAGCCGTTTCATTAACATTATAGTCTGAGGTAACAAACAATTCCGCGGCCTTGCGCAGACGGATAAAACGAATGAACACATTTACGGAAAGCCCGGATATTGATTTTACTTTTCTGAATAAGTTGGAATGACTCATGCCCATCTCTGATAATAAGGTTTTGAGGGTAAAGTCTTCGTCTTCCAGATGACTTTCTACAATTGAAATGCATTTTTCCAAAAATTCCTTGTACTCCGGAGAAATCTTCTGATTGCTTTTGTGTAAGGTTATTTCGTTATAAAAATACTTTTGAAGATTGTTACGGCTTTTTAGCAAGTTGTTGACTCTCGCAACAAGAAGTTGGTTATCAAAAGGCTTTCTGATATAATCATCCGCCCCGCCTTCTACTCCCTGCAATTTCAACTCATCCGAAGAACTTGCAGTTAATAAAATAACCGGAATATGGTTCAAATCTTCATTTTCTTTAATCCTCCTGCAAAGGTCTATCCCAGTCAATCCCTGCATATGTATATCGGAAATGACCAGGTCGGGCAAATAGTTTTGAGCCAGCTCTAATGCTTTTTCGCCGTTGTCAGATTGATATATTGTATAATTATTCTTAAACAATTGAATTAAATATTGCCTGATTTGCTCATCATCCTCAACAATCAGAAGTCCCTTTTTCTCCGTTACCACATCTGTAATCGGATCTACTTTCTCTACGGCTTCAATTTTTACAAGATCAGTTTCTTCCTTCAACTCTTGCAGAAATACAGATCCGGATTCTCCTTCTTTTACAATAACACCCTCTGCAAAATGTTCCTTTCCTTTCAACAACTTTAGTGAGAATGTAGCCCCCTTTCCTTCCTCGCTTTTATATGAAACAGTTCCATTATGTTGTTCGGTAAAATGTTTTACCAAAAACAATCCAATACCAAATCCCGGTTTAACATTGTTTAGGTCCCTGTCTGCCTGGTAAAATTTTTCAAATAACCTGTCGCCTGTTACTGTTGGAATGCCGGCACCCGTATCCTTCACGTTAATCACTACATTTTCTTCCTTATCGCTAATAGCAAATTGGATACTACCACCATCGGGAGTATATTTAATAGCATTTGAAAGAAGATTATAAAGGATGATTTCCAACTTTTCCCTGTCCGCATAAATTTCTAATTTATCATTATCGTACTCAAAAACATAATCTATGTTTTTGACTTTTGCCTGATGAATAAAACACAAATAAACTTCCCTGGCTAAGCCACAAATATTCAACTTACCTGGATTTATCTTATCCAAACCACTTTCCGCTTTTCTGAATAATAGAAGCTCGTCAACGAGTCTAAGCATTCTGCGGGCATTCCGGTACACAATATTTAATTCGCTTTCCTGCCCGCGTTGCGCATTATTTTTTTTATTGAGTAAATCTTTAACAGGATTTATTATTAATGTAAGCGGGGTTCTGAATTCATGAGAAATGTTGGTAAAAAATGAAATCTGCTTTTCGCTCAACTCTCTTTCCTTCTCCATTATAATCCGTTCTTTCTCCCGCTCTGCAAACTCCTTTTCTCTTTCAGCCCTTTCTTTTCCCAATTCAGCCCTTTCCAGCGCAAGCTCTGCTTCGCTTTTTTCCCGTTCTATTTTTTCCTTTTGAAGTTCTGCGAGATTCCTTTCTCTTTCGGCCCGTTCATTTTCGGCGTTTAGTGTAGCAATTTTTACTTCATATTGTAGCCTGGCTTGCTTCGACCGGTATTGCCAATAATAATAAATCAGGCTTCCAACACTTATTGCATAAAGTAAATAAGCCCACCACGAACGGTACCAGGGCGGAAGAACAATGATGCTTAAACGTAATTCTTTATCGCTCCAAACTCCTGCTGCATTGGTACTTTTTATCCTTAAAATATAACTGCCTTCGGAAAGATGAGTATAGGTAGCATTTCTGATATTGCCGGAATAATTCCAGCCTCTGTCCCACCCTTCCAAATAATAAGCGTATTGAATTTTGTCCGGAGCGGAATACTCCAAGGCAGCAAATTCAAATGATACTACCGCTTTATCAAAGGGAACTTTAATGCTTTCAACACTGTTCAAAGTAGCCTTACTAACCCATGAGCTCTCCTGCTCTATTGGCGTATTACTGATTTTAATACCGGTAAAAAAAATACCCGGCGTGCTGTTGATATCAGAGATGGCTTCGGGTCTGAAAACCGTAAACCCTTTTATACCACCAAAAGCCAGCTCGCCGCTTTTTAACTTCAATGCTGCATTATAATTAAACTGATTGCTTTGCAAGCCATCGCTTTGGTAGAAGTTGGTAAACTTGCGGGTTTTCACATTCAACATAGAAATACCATTGAAAGTGCTCATCCACAAATTCCCTTTATCGTCTTCCAAAATATTTAATATTGAATTGCTGCAAAGACCTTCATCCGCGGTATACCTGACGCCAATCTTTTTTTGCTTTCGGTCAAATAAGATCAGCCCACCTCCTTCCGTTCCAATCCAAAAATTTCCTGCCTTATCTTCCCAAATGGAGCGAACCGGTTTGCCAATGGAATAGAAAATATGTTTTTTGTTTTCCCTGTCAATTTGAATTAAATGCGAAAGATCGCCTGCCCAAAAGATATTGGTTTTATCTTCTCTTAACACAAATAGATTTTTAAGCTTGTCATCAAATAACTCAAAGACCATGCTTTCACGGTTAAGCCGAAAAAGTCCTGCCTGCAAAGCGCCTACCCAGATTTTTTTTTGAGCATCTTCAAAAAGAGTTAAGGTCAACGGATTGATGCAGGTGTTAGGATTATTGGGATTGATGAACTTACAATGCTCAAAACTGTTACTTACCTTGTTAAACCGATTGAGCCCACGCCTGTACGTAGCCACCCAAATGTTATTTTGATCATCACCCTGGATAGCAGTAATAAAATTTTCGCTCAATGAGCCCTGATTATTGGGATCGTGTTTATAATTTGTAAACCTGCTGCGTTTTCTGTCCCAAACACTCAGCCCCCCACCATCGGTGCCCACCCATAAATTGCCTTCGGGAGCTTCATAAAAAGAAAAAACATAATTACTGATAAGCGAATTTGAATTTTTGGGATTAGCAGCAACAGTATGAAAACGTTCTTTATTCGGGTCAATGATATTAATACCACCTCTGAGGGTGCCAATCCATTTTCTGGATTGCTGATCTACCCAAATAGCACACACAGCATTGCCGGATAAGGAATATCGTTCATCGCTCTCTACCAGATATTGCGTTTGATCGGTTACAAAATTCAAAACTGTAACACCTCCGCCATTTGTGGCGATCCATAATTCATTGTTCTTACCTAAAGTGATCGAGACAACATCCTTGCAGTTTAATTTTTTATTTTCTACG
>CAMLEX010000468.1 GCA_946479055.1 uncultured Bacteroidota bacterium
CAATTTCATCATCGTAGGCATTAACGTTAAAATGAGTTCCCAATACTTGTACGTTAACATCACCCTTGCTCACATAAAATGGCTTCCTTGCATCATGCATCACTTCAAAATAAGCTTCACCGGTGATGGATACTTTTCGTTCGTTGCCAACAAAAGCAACCGGATAGGTGACAGAAGAACCGGCATTTAACCACACATGAGATCCATCCGCTAAAGTCATATCTATTACTTTACTACCCCTGGGGTTTGCAAGTGTGTTATACTTTACTTCTTTGATAATCTCACCAGATGCAGATTCATAAGCAATCTGTCCATTGGCTAACTTGACCAGCTTTATATTATCCTGCACAGCCAGTGTTCCATTCACCGCACTATCCAAATAAACCTTCTCTCCATTCGCAAGGGTAATCATGGCGCGGTTTGTCTCCGGGGCCTTCACATCACCCGGCACAACAGCAACCGGTTCTTCACGATTCCCATTTGATGACTCACGAACAAAGAACCAGTATCCAGCACCTAGTATCAAGATCACCGAAGCAGCCACCGCAATCCGCCGCCATATATTGCTGGTAAGTAACCGACGAGGAGTAATAGGAATTACTTTAGCCCGTTCAGTTTGCAGGATGCGACGCAATACCGGTTTCCAATATTCAGCATCGTAAGCATCATCTGTGGGCGAAGAATGGGCGATACTATCAAGCATTTGCAACAATTCTTCTTCATCATAGTCAGCAGTACCGAGTGCAGCCATAAGCTGGCTTCGCTCAGCGGGAGTGGCTGCATTGCTGATGTATTGCCTAAGTAAGTATTGTATTTGTTCCTGTCTTTCCACTGACGTTTGATTTAAAGGAGCCGGATCAATTAAGATTTATAGAGTGCGGGATCATTATAATGACAAACGAGTGAAGGATTAGTCCTATTGAAATGATAACATTTTTTTAAAATAGCCACAAAGGCACCAAGACACTAAGTTTTTCTTTGCGACCTGATGTCTTAGTCACGCCGCTCTTCCCTTATGATTGCCACAAAGCCTCAAAGACACTAAGATAGAAAGCTCACAATAACATATCAAGCAGGCAAAACGGCAAGTAAATGCCGTAATTTTTTTCGATATGTTCTTGTATATGTTTCAAAGCTGCGTTCAATTGATTTTTGACGGTGCTTTCAGAAAGACCGAGCTGTTCGGCTATTTGTTTTCTGTTGAGCCCTCCTTCCCTGCTGAGCTTATATACCTGTTGTCTTTTTTCCGGCAGGCTGCTGATGGCTGCTGCTATATGCTGTTGTATTTTTTTTGCATCTATATCTGCCTCTATGGATGATGTAGCCGGTGATGACTGATCACTTATTTTTTTTACCGCTTTGCTATGGATAGCCTGGCGCTGCAGATAAGACAAGGCCATATTGGAAGAAAGGCGAACGAGCCAGGCGGCGGGATTTTCTATCGTTGTTAATGTACTCTGCTGCAGCCATAGTTTTAAAAATACTTCCTGCATTATTTCTTCGGCTACTTCCCTACTTTTGGTAATGGAGGTAACGAAGGGTAAGAGTTTAGCATTGTAGGTATGAAATATTTTTTCAAAGGCGGCTTCATCGCCGTTGGCTATTTGGAGGAAGAGTTCTTTATCATCATATGCAGTCGTTGCAGGCACGTTGATTGAATTGGTTAGACAAGGCTAAAGTAATAAAAGGATAGTGAATGGGGGATAATGATTTTGGGCAGAGCACAAGTCTGGCTTTACACATGCAATGCTACAAGACTTGCGCTAACAACGAAGGTGAAAAGGGAAAAGTGAGGAGTGAAAAAAG
The DNA here is from genome assembly GCA_946479055.1 of uncultured Bacteroidota bacterium. The sequence goes on from CAMLEX010000468.1 coordinate 1,807, forward strand.
AAAAACAGACGAATATATATTTTTACTAGCGCAGGTCTCCCGACTTGTGACAGAGCATTACTTGATTTCTCTACTCATACTTCGAATAGTTATTTAGCGAGACAAGTAAGAAGGCAGCACAGGCCGGGAGGTCCCGAAATAAATTCGGGACAAGCTCTGCGCCAGTGGAGAGTCAGCAAGAGACTGTAGGTCTCTGCAGAACATTTGCAAATTATTCCAACAAGCTTTATTGAAGGACGAATAGGATTACTCAAGAGATGAAAAATTTGTCGCTCATACCTTTCTGTAGTTGAAACATTTATACCTTTAATGACCTGAATACAATTAAGTATGAATAATAAGATTGTATTTACGCTCAATAATACCGGCATACACCAGACGTATGCTAGCCTGTGCTTTGCTATTTTTAATGGTATGCTGGCGTATGACAGGGTTTCCATACTTCACTATATTGAACAAACCGGCTATTATTATCCTGCTGATTTCAGAGCCCTATTTAACCAGGTAACCGATGAGGACAAAAAACAGGTACCGATGAATACGACAGAAACAATCCTGTTTTTTTCTGTTATCCATTTTGTGTGCAGCATACTGCTTGATGAAAATGAAGAAGAGTTTTTGAAAGAATGTCTTGACGAAGACGATAGTAGTTTTATTGAAACGCGGAATAAATTGATGGGGTTTGGTACAGTGGCAACAAAACTGCTGATCACAAAATTTCTGAAAGGGAATAAAGAGTTTTTGAAAGCTGTTGATAAGATAAGAGGAATTGAGATTATCAGTTAATCTGTTACTTTGGCTCAGGTCAGCCGACCTGTACTAAACCATTATTTGATTTCTCTACTTATGGTTGAAATACCTATTTGGTAAGACAAGTAACATTGAGGTACAGGCCGGGAGTTCCCGAAATTAAATTCGGGATAAGGTCTGCGCCAGATCCCGGACTTGCACCTAACAACGTTTTACCCGGTACCATTCTAATGCTTTATCGTTTTGGAAATAGCCGCTTTAATTCGATTGAACCCTTTTGTAATCTCGTGCTCCGGTACGACAACTTTTTCTTCCATCAGCATTATACATTGTAACACCTGAACGGCCTCCTCTGCAAGATGCTGATGTTCCGGGCTGGCTTGGATCCATTCGTTCCATTTATACATAGCGCTTTGATCGCTTTGATGATACCAGGCCAGGAAATCATCCTCCATCAAAAGCTCTTCGATAGTAGTATAATTCATAATTTCTCTACTTATGTTTCAAGTAACTATTTTACATGGCAAGTAACATTGCAGCACAGGCCGGGAGGCCTGCGCCAGATCCGATTATAGGGTGACCTCTTCCCTCTCATTGAAATAAAATATTTCAATTCACGGTTATAGCTTCTACTACGCTTACGCCGTATGTATCATCAAGTAGCGTCAACAGCCTATGGCAATCTGCAGCTGACATGTTCTTGTACTTTACTCTTACCAATACATTTCCGGTTGATACTTTTTCCAGCTCCCATCCATTATATACCTGGACGATGGCGCAAGTAGTTCGGACTGACTCAATAAGACTGATTTCATTTTGTATTTTTAGCAGGATGCTGTAGCTGCCTGATGATGATGCGGGAACTGCTTTAGGATGATCGCGAACTACCTTGCAGGACGATATGGTTATACAGGATATAAATAACACTCCCGTAAATAACTTTACTAAACCACTTTTATACATTGAGCTGAAATTCATGCTGCTTATTTTTTCTTTGTCTTTTTACTTGCTTTTTCTACTTTGCGTTCACCTTTTGTCGTGGCAGCCAATTTTATAGCTTCATACGCGTTTATGATACCACCTGTTTTACTAACAGCGGATAACTTCGTTATTTCCTTATTCCTACCTATACTTATTTCATCATCCGGTTTTAGAGATGAAGCTTCAATTATATACTTTAGTTGTTCTGCTGTTAGTTGCGGATAATAGGAAAGTATAAATGCAGCTAACCCTGCTACTACTGGCGCTGCCATACTGGTACCCTGTGCATCACCATATGTATTACCACCAGGGATAGTAGAATATATTTTAACGCCGGGTGCAAATACATCTACTTCTTTTTTACCATAGTTAGAGAAAGAAGCTACGAGACCACCAAAAGCCGGGTCGCCGCTAGCGCCGATGGACATCCAATTGTTTGCTCTTATACCATCAGTTGCAAATACAGGAGAAGGGAAATTCCAACTGGAATCGATATTGGTAGCTTCGTTGCCTGCCGCATGTATTAATAACACTCCTTTAGTTTCGGCATAACGTACAGCATCATCAACCCAATTCTTTTCGGGTGAAAAACCCTTACCAAAACTCATATTGATGATCTGCGCACCATTGTCTACGGCATAGCGAATAGCCAATGCAATATCTTTATCATGTTCGTCTCCATCGGGCACCGCTCTGATTGCCATTATTCGTACTTTGTCTGCCACACCATCCATGCCTTTTTCATTGTTTCTTACAGCGGCTATTATACCGGATACATGCGTACCATGAAAAGGGTCACCGCCCATTACATCGTTATTACCATAGTACCGGTCGCTGAAATCGTTATAATTATCTTTTACAATTTCTGCACGGTATTCTTTCGGTGCTTTCATAATAGCCTCTGCTTTTTTTGTTTCGGCATCTATATATCCGCCAAAACCTTCAAGGAAAGACTGATTATCTGACTCCAGCATCTCGTTAGCTTTTAAAAGCCCATAGATATTGTTCTTCGCTGTTTTTATGTCTTCTATCTCAGAAATGAATGTTTCAAGTTCGTTGCCGGTATATTTTTCCCTGTTCATTGCTTTGCGAAGAATGCTATCACTGGAAACGGCATTGCTGTAAGCCTTTTTCAATCCTTCTAATTGGGAAATATTAGGCTTCTTACCGCCCATTGCATCTTTCTCTGCTCTCTTCCACATGGTGTAAAGC
>CAMLEX010000469.1 GCA_946479055.1 uncultured Bacteroidota bacterium
CGGGATATAACCAATCGTGACTTTATTACTTACCGTGCGCAAAGTGGAAATACATATTTATGAGCTTGCTACGGCAAAAGATATAAAAGCACAATACGAACAAGGCGATATTTATATTCCCCGGATTAAATGGACAAGAGACGACAACAATCTTATCGTATTCTGGATGAACCGCCACCAGGATGATTTGAAATTATTATCTACTAATGCACAAACTGGTGCCGGCAATATCGTATATGAAGAAAAGAACAAGTATTTCGTAGAGATTAATGACGATTGGTGGTTTTTAAAAGATGGAAAGAGCCTTCTTTTTACAAGTGAAATGAATGGCTACCGTCATTTGTATATGCAAAGCCTGGATGGAAAAACAATAAAACAAATCACCAGAGGCAATTATGAAATAACAGATATAAACGGTGTGGACGAAGCCAATAAAAGAATATTCTTTACCATGGCTTATCCCCACCCGATGGACAGGAATTTATTCGTTACCGATTTTGCAGGCAAAAAAAATGAGCAGCTAACACAGGGGGAAGCCTGGCACCGTATTGTAATGAATGACGATTTTACACAGTTCTATGATTATCGTACAGATATTAATACACCCCAGGTTGTTACCCTGCACGCCATTCACAATAATAAAAAGAAGGGCTTAATTGCAACGACTGTAAAAACAATTAACGAAAGCTCAAAAACGAAAGAAAAGATAAATCAGTATGAAGTTAGCAAAGCTGAATTTATCCGTGTTCCCAACAGTAAAGGTGATACACTCAACGGATGGATGTTAAAGCCAGCCAGCTTTGATCCTTCAAAAAAATATCCGGTTTTGTTTTGTAACTATGGTGGACCCGGTTCACAACAGGTCGCTAATCGCTTCGGAGCTGTCAGTTTCTGGCATCAGCTATTGGCTCAAAAAGGATTTATTGTTGTAAGCATTGATAATACAGGAACAGGTTTTCGTGGTGAAGAGTTTAAAAAGAAAACTTATCTGCAACTCGGAAAATTTGAAATAGAAGATCAGATCGATGCGGCAAAATATTTGGGGTCGATGCCTTTTGTTGACAAAAATAATATTGGTCATTGGGGATGGAGCTATGGTGGATTTATGAGTTCACTGGCAATAACAAAAGGGGCCAACGTATTCTCCGCCGCAGTAGCTGTCGCCCCTGTCACCAACTGGAGGTTTTATGATAATATTTATACGGAAAGATATATGCGTACTCCGCAGGAAAATCCAAAAGGATATGATGACAACTCTCCTATTAATCATACGGATAAAATAAAAGGCAAGTATCTTATTATCCATGGCACGGGAGATGATAATGTCCATTTTCAAAATGCCACGCAGATGATCACTGCATTGGTCAAAAGCAATATTGATTTTGAAAGTGCTTATTATCCTAATAAGAATCATAGAATTTCCGGCGATATGGATAACACTACTTTTCATCTCTGGAGTAAAATGACAAACTGGATTGTAGAAAATATGGGCAATGAGAATACGCAAAAACTAAATCAGGCTCTAAAAAAACCGAAGGCGTTCTGATAAGAATGCTAAACTAAAAATCCCGTTTTGCAAATGCAAAACGGGATTTTTTATACCTAAAAAGTCTTATAACCCTGTAAAAAAAGAACCTCCCGAATAAATCCGGGAGGGCCCTAATCAAAAACCATTAACCATTAAACCTTATCCTATGAAAATTCATAGGCAATATCGTTAATAAAGATTTAATAGAGAAACTTTTTTCTTTATTTTTTTAGTTTTAAGTGTGTATCAAACACTTTTCTTGATTCATCTCAATTCATAACGCTGATTTATAGACTAAACTATTTTTATTCCAAAAAACAAACGTTTGCCCAAATAATTTTTATGTTCATTGCATTTGCTGACTTTTGCTACCAGAATGATCCATTATGAGAAAAATAGTATTAGCTATCACAGGTGCAAGCGGTTCCATCTACGCTAAAATTATACTTCAAAAACTTTCAGCACTTAAAGATAATTGGAATGAGTTGGGTATTGTTATGAGTTCTAATGCCCAACAGGTATGGCAAACAGAACTGGAAGACAACAGCTATACTAATCTGCCGGGCCAACTTTATACAACACAGGACTTTACTGCTCCCTTTGCCTCAGGATCGGGGCAGTATGATACTATGATCATCATCCCTTGTTCGATGGGTACATTGGGAAGAATCGCCACAGGCATGTCGAACGATCTTATTACAAGAGCAGCAGATGTTATATTAAAAGAAAGAAGAAAATTGATCTGCGTAGTTCGTGAAACTCCTTATAACATCATCCATATCCGTAATATGGAAACGATAACTCTTGCCGGTGGTATTATTTGTCCTGCTACCCCTTCTTTTTACAGCAGGCCGCAAACTATTGAAGAAGTAGCCGCTACGGTTGTGGACAGAGTACTTGATTTAGCAGGTTTTGATAATTCCACTTTCCGATGGGGAAAATAAAAAGATAATTAAGTCACAGAAAAGGTTAAAAAATTACCACATTAATGTAACTATAAAGCAATAAAAGATTAGTCTTATCTCTCCAATCAATGATGAATACGTTCCATTTCTTTCGGATCATGCCTGTACCTGAATACAAGTGGAAAAATAATACCTAATACCAATGCATAACCTGCAAAACTGAACCAGATACTTCGCCAATCCTTCACCCCGTTTGTTGTAAAATAATCAACAACTTCTCCGGCGATCCTTGTCCCTAAAAAAGCACCGACTCCATTAGTCATTAACATAAACAATCCTTGTGCACTAGCCCTGATTTTTATATCAGCTTCTTTTTCTACAAATAAGGACCCGGAAATATTAAAAAAGTCAAACGCCATTCCGTATACGATCATAGATAACACTAACAGGTATAAACCGGGACCAGGATCTCCGATACCAAATAATCCAAAGCGAAAAAACCAGGCAAATATGCTCAACAGCATAACTTTCTTGATCCCGAATTTTTGCAAAAAAAATGGTATCGTTAAAATAAAAAGCGTTTCAGATATCTGGGAAATAGAAAGTAGTATGTTTGGATGTTTTACACCAAATGAATCAGCGTATGCTGTTTTAAAATCATCAAGAAACGCGCCACCTAATGCATTTGTTATTTGCAATGCAGCTCCCAGCAACATGGCAAAGACAAAAAAGATGATCATTTTTTTTCTTTTGAATAAAACAAAGGCATCCAATCCTAATGAAGAAACAATGTTTTTCCCGGCCGCGATTTTTGCTGGCCGGCACTCAGGCATGGTAAACGCATACAAACCCAGAAACAAGCCAGCTCCTGCGCTTATGTATAATTGAAAAGGGCTTTTCGTCCAACCCGCCAGGTCAACAATCCACATGGCACAAATAAAACCAACAGTACCCCAGACACGAATGGGTGGAAAATCTTTAACTATATTATATCCTCTTTCTTCAAGAATAATATAAGATACCGTATTGTTCAAAGCAATAGTGGGCATAAAAACTATAGAGTTCAATAGCATGATAACGTAGAACGTGGGATAATCAGTAACTGTAGATGCCCATAACAACAACCCTGCTCCGATGATATGGCATAGCCCCAGCAAACGTTCAGCATTTACCCACCTGTCTGCTACAATACCCAGCAATGCAGGTGCAAATAATGATGCAAGACCCATAGTACCGTATATACTTCCTACCTGCACTCCGGTAAATCCCAGTGAATTGAACATATACTGGCTCATAGAAATTAACCAGGCTCCCCACACAAAAAATTCCAGGAAATTCATCACAATAAGGCGTGACTTGATATTCATCAGGCAGTTGTTTTAATGGTGGCGAATATTGAAAAAGGGAAGATAAGGATTTTTTTATGCTGCCAAATTTTATACAACAGGAAACCTTATGGCCGTAACTTTGTTCCTTATAGTAAATCTTTAATACAATGTCCGATACTCTGAATCAGGAGATATTTTCTATTTCTGGTATTGATAAAAGCCTTTCGGCTATTGCTGAAAAAGTAAGAAGCAATCAAAGAATAACTGACGACGAAGCTTTGCTTTTGTTTGAAAAAGGAAGTCTTCCCTTCCTTGGTTCGTTAGCCAATGCAATCAGGGAAAGGCTCCATGGTAATACTACTTATTTCAACAGGAATTTTCATATTGAACCAACTAATGTCTGTGTATTCAGTTGCAATTTTTGTTCTTATAGCCGCTTGTATGCGCATAAAGAAGAAGGCTGGGAATTAACAACTGATCAGATGCTTGATATAGTAAAAAGCTATGATGGTAAGCCTGTAACCGAAGTGCATATAGTTGGCGGTGTTCATCCCAAGTTAACAATGGATTTTTTTAGTGATCTGTTGAAAAAAATAAAAGCCCATCGTCCCGACTTACATATTAAAGGATTTACCCCGGTAGAATTAAATTATATGTTTCGTAAAGCAAAACTATCTGCTGAAGAAGGAATGAAGCTTTTACATGAAGCTGGTTTGGATTCATTGCCCGGTGGTGGTGCCGAAATTTTTCACCCGGAAATCAGAGAACAGATCTGTGCCGACAAAGTAGATGCTAATGGTTGGTTAGCCATTCATGAAGCGGCGCACAACCTGGGTATGCATTCCAATGCTACTATGCTTTATGGACATATAGAAAACTATTCACACCGGGTTGATCATATGAGGCGATTAAGGGAATTGCAGGAAAAGACCGGAGGATTCAATACGTTTATCCCGTTGAAATTCCGCAATAAAGGAACTGACA
>CAMLEX010000470.1 GCA_946479055.1 uncultured Bacteroidota bacterium
ATTTACCCGGCAGAAATAACAGTTGAAAACGGAATGATTGCTTCTATCATAACTCGTACTTCTAACTTCGTGCCTCCGACCTCTGGGTTTATTCTCCCCGGTTTCATCGACAGCCATGTTCACATTGAAAGCTCTATGCTGGTTCCTTCAGAGTTTGCAAGATTAGCTGTTGTACATGGTACTGTAGCCACCGTCAGCGATCCGCATGAGATAGCGAATGTGTGTGGTATGGAAGGCGTCGAGTTTATGATAGAAAACGGGAAGACAGTTCCCTTCAAATTCAATTTCGGTGCGCCAAGCTGCGTACCTGCCACTGTTTTTGAAACAGCAGGTGCAGCACTGGATGCTGATAAAGTAGCAAAACTATTGCAGCGGGATGAAATAAAATACCTGAGCGAGATGATGAATTTTCCCGGTGTTCTGAATGAAGATGAAGAAGTGATGAAAAAAATTGCAGCGGCTCACAAGCTATTAAAACCTATAGATGGACATGCTCCGGGGTTAAGAGGAGAAGACGCCAAAAATTATATTGCTGCAGGTATCACAACCGATCATGAATGTTTCACCAAAGAAGAAGCACTTGACAAATTGCAGAACGGCATGAAGATCATCATCCGTGAAGGCAGCGCTGCCAAGAATTTTGATGCATTGATTGATCTGTTGCATGATTATCCAAACCAAATGATGTTTTGCAGCGATGACAAGCATCCGGATAGTCTTGTATTGGGTCATATCAATCAGCTATGTGCAAGAGCAGTGGCAAAAGGCATTGATATTTTTAAAATACTAAAAGCCGCCTGCATCAATCCTGTTCAGCATTACAGGCTGGATGTGGGAACATTAAGAAAAGGCGAGGCTGCTGATTTTATAGTAGTGAAGGATCTGGAAAATTTTGAAGTAATTAAGACATTTATTGATGGTGAGTTGGTTGCAGAAGACGGAAAGTCAAAAGTAAAAAGTCAAAAATCAACTATCATCAACAATTTCTCCTGCAACAAAAAATCAGTTGAAGATTTTGAAATCCCACTCACTACTCACCACTCACCATTCACCGTTCCTGTCATCGAAGCCCTAGACGGGCAGTTGATCACCAACAAACTTTCATTTGATCCTACCATTGAAGATGGCAAAATAGTAAGTGATACGGCAAGAGACATTTTAAAGATCGTTGTCGTCAATCGTTACAAAGAAGCTCCGGTTGCAAAATCTTTTATTAAAAACTTTGGATTAAAGCAAGGCGCTTTAGCTTCATCTGTAGCCCATGATAGCCATAATATTGTTGCTGTAGGTGTGGATGATGAAAGCATTTGCAAAGCCGTCAATATGATCATCGAACACCAGGGTGGCGTTAGTTTTGTAAAAGATAATGTAGAACTTATTGTTCCCTTACCAGTAGCAGGGCTGATGAGTAATGAAGATGGCTATCATGTTGCCCAGCAATACTCAATGATCGATAAAGCTGCAAAAGACGCCGGTTCTGCTTTAGCTTCTCCCTTTATGACATTATCGTTTATGGCGTTGCTGGTGATACCGCATTTGAAATTAAGCGATATGGGATTGTTTGATGGAGATAAGTTTGAGTTCGTAAAGTAAAAAAGTATTTAATGGCATCAGTTACTAAGCTTATAATAATTCTTCTCTTTGCCAGTTGCCACCTATCAGATTCATCAAAAAAAGGAGATAAATTGATTACAGATTCTCCCATTTTGAAAAGGTCACCGAATTCTTTTCAACCCATTCAGCAGTTATTAAACAAAAAAGAGGAGAAAATTGATACAGTCTTATTAATGAATGTTTCGGAAGAAGTTTTAAAATACTTTAAAACCAGAAATTATAAAAAGATCGCATTACTTATTTATCCAAAAGATGGTTTACGTTTTTCGCCATATGCACATATAGACACAACAAAAGATAGGGTATTATCTGCTGCTCAACTTTTGCAACTAGCAAAACAAAACAACCGGATAAATTGGAATTCATCGTGGGACGGAGAGAAACCTGATATTTTGACTATCGATGAATACTTCACAAAATTTGTTTACGATGTAGATTTTTTAAAAGCAGAACTAAAATCTATCAATGAATATCATAGCCAGGGAACTGACCTCAACAATATAAATGAAACTTACCCTGGATGTGTTGTGGTTGAATTTTACTTTTCTGGTTTTGAAAAAAAATATGAAGGCCTTGATTTTCGGGCATTACGCCTTGTTTATAAAACGGAAAATAACAAACCATATCTTCTAGGAATTGTTCATGATCAATGGACGCCATAGTTAAAAAGTTAAGCTACTAAATAAAATCACACGCTTTTTCCCATACTGTTGCTAATCTCAAAAGAAATGGGAGTTTCTGTTAAATATTTGAAAACCACTGATTAGGGGTTTTCTGAAACTATTTGATTATCAAAGGATCATTTATTAAAAAAATTTGGCATCGTGTTTGGCTTATTCAATTTAAAGATGATATAAAAATAAGTTTCTAAAACCAGGTAAAATGAAAAATACCTCTGTTATTACGGCCATTGCAAGCTGCACTTTGTTTAACGAAAAGATGCTGGTTGATTTTGTAACCCGTAACTTATCGTATGCAGAAGGCTCAGCGGATGATACACTTCCCGTTAACTTTTCAACGATTGTGTGGGCTTCCACTACTATGCCTGTGAGAGGGAACCTGGAAATTCTTTATGAGGATTTTAATACTGAATATATAGAAAGGGTGAGTAATCCTGTTGATTCGTTGTTCTTTATTACCTGCACCAAAGATGAAGCAGGAATTTGTAAAGTAGCGTGGAGTTGTTCTCTTTCATGAGAATAGACTCCTAAAAAACATTCACATTTCTTTTGTAATCAAAACGGCAGCTGATACATCTAATGATAAGGAAGGAGCAGAAGATTAAAAATTATTATTATGAAGAAATCTTTACACATTACTGCGATATTTGATCAGCCCGGCTTTTTGGAAACACTGGTAGAAAAACTGGCTGACCGCCGTTACGACATTGGCTTCAGCAAAGAAACAGTACCTGAAAATTCGGAAGCACTTGAACTCTCTTCCGCTGAGACCTATACAAGCGGAGTTGTTGCCATCGATGACAATTCTGAATTGATCAATATGCCTTTTATTACACGGTTTTTATTTACTTGTACTAAAAAAGCAGATGAGCCCTATAAACTAGCATGGAGTGCTTCTCTTTCCTGATCAAAACCAAAAACACAACATATAAAACAATTCAATGCAAGGGCAACATCAAAAAATGAAGTTGCCTCTTGCTTATTGTTTTTTGCCTATTGATTCCTTAATGCTTTCCACACATACATCCCTCTTCCACCGTTTCATCATGCCAGGGAAAACTATCCACATTTTTTCCTGTTTCCCAATAAAATTTTGGAGATGGTTTATTATAATTGCCGGTTTCACTCATTGTCTCCGCATCATATAATCTGCCATTCACCATCGTATAACGGATGCTTTCGGTATTGCGGATATTATCCAATGGATTTTTATCCAACACGATCAGATCAGCTAGCTTACCTGTTTCCAGCGAACCAATCCATTTATCCAAACCCAAACTAAATGCAGGATTGATAGTAGCAGTTTGTAAAGCCTGGTGATTGCTCATGCCACCCTGTTGCATCATCCATATTTCCCAATGCGCACCAATGCCTTGTATTTGCCCATGTGCTCCCATGTTTACTTTCACCCCTTCATCCATAAGCTTTTTTAAACTTTTGGAAATAAGAATATGCCCATTTTCATATTCCTCTTCGGGCAACATGGTGCGGTGACGACTGCGTGTATCAATAACTGATCTTGGTGTAAAACGAAGCAATCTTTCTTTTTCCCAAACATTGCTATGCTGATACCAGTAATATTCGCCGCTTACTCCTGCATAGCCAACTATTAATGTTGGCGTATAGGCAGTTCCCGAATTTTTCCAAAGCTGCTGTACATCTTTAAACAAAGGCGCTACCGGCATATTGTGTTCAATGGTGGTGTGCCCGTCCAGGATCATACTGGTATTATGATAAAAGAAAGAACCACCTTCGGGTACTACTTCCATATTCAATTCCCTGGCAGCTTGTATGATCTGCTGGCGTTGCTCACGTCGTGGCTGGTTATAACTTTTTACTGAAAAAGCGCCCAATGCTTTTGTTCTGCGCAATGCACTTCTTGCATCATCTATGGAATTGATGACAGCTTTAAAATTTCCGTCGGCACCGTATAAAACAGTTCCCGTAGAAAAAACCCTGGGACCAACCTGCAGCCCTGCTTTTATCAATTCACTTTGTGCAAATACCATTTCGCTATTAGCCGAAGGATCATGCATAGTAGTTACCCCATAAGCAAGATTGGCATAATATGCCCAGTGCTTTTGCGGGGTTATCCCAATACGGAAATGATCACCGTGTGCATGAGCATCAATGAAGCCAGGCAAAATTGTTTTACCACTGCAATCAATTTGTTTAGCTCCAGCTGGAATTCTTATCTCACTTGCTTTACCTACGCCTTTAATAATATTTTCTTCCACTAATACTGTTCCGTTCTCTATCACTTCATCGCCTTTCATGGTAATGATGCGGGCATTGGTGAATGCAATAATCCCTTTTGGTTTATCCATGTTTATTTCAAGACCTGCATCTATTCCTTTCTCCGGTATTTTAAATAAGGAGTCGGGTTTGTCTGCAATAGATCGGAAGAGCACACGTCTGAACTCCAGTCACTACCACAGATCTC
>CAMLEX010000471.1 GCA_946479055.1 uncultured Bacteroidota bacterium
TGCAGATGATTTTACAGGATCGGAAATTGACGCCATTTTTACAAAAGTGCATGCCGGAAAACTATTGAATGAGACTGAACAACGCAAATTCAAATCAGCAATGCTGCTTCATTTCGCGGAGTGGGATCAGGAAAAGGGCTGGGTGCAGCAGTTTCACCTGGGAGCTATGCGCAATAATAACTCAAGGATGATGCAAACGCTTGGTCCCGATACCGGTTGGGATTCCATCGGCGACTTTTCACAGGGAAGAGCATTGGCGAAATTTCTTGACAAACTGGATAGTAATAATAAGCTCGCCAAAACAATAATATATAATCTTAATCCTGCAGATAATGAATTGATGGCTACCATGATTGGCAATTTCAATGATGGTTCTGCAGTTGGAAAAATTCAATGGGGATCTTCCTGGTGGTTTCTTGATCAGAAAGATGGAATGACCAAACAGATCAATGCATTATCGAATATGGGTTTGCTTAGCCGTTTCATCGGCATGCTGACAGATTCGAGAAGCTTTTTATCATTCCCCCGGCATGAATATTTTCGCAGAATATTGTGCGACCTGTTTGGAGATGAAATAGAAAATGGCGAGCTCCCCAATGATATGGATTGGGTTGGCAAAGTAATACAGGATATCTGTTTTAATAATGCAAAAAATTATTTCAACTGGCAATTTGACCAGGAGCCGGCTATTGTAAAACCGGCAATTATATAAACCAACTTTTTAAATGGCAATTTTACAGCAATTTGATTTATCAGGAAAAACAGCATTGGTCACTGGTTGCAATAAAGGCATCGGCAAAGCAATGGCATTGGGACTTGCAGAAGCAGGCGCCAACATTATTGGCGTATCCGCATCACTGGAACTGGCGGGTAGTGATATTGAAAAAGAAGTGAAGGCACTTGGCAAAACTTTCAAAGCCTACCAGGCCGATTTTTCTAACCGTGATCATTTATACTCATTCATAAAAAAGCTGGTTGAAGAAAATCCGGCTATTGATATACTCGTTAACAACGCCGGTACTATCATGCGGGCACCGGCGGCAGAGCATCCTGATGAATACTGGGACAAAGTTTTGACCATAAATCTTGATGCGCAATTTATTTTGGCAAGAGAAGTAGGTAAACACATGTTGCAACGTGGCAGTGGCAAAATAATTTTTACCAGTTCCTTATTAAGTTTCCAGGGCGGTATCAATGTACCGGGCTATGCTGCCAGCAAGGGAGCTATTGCCAGTTTAATAAAGGCCCTGGCAAATGAATGGGCGGGTAAGGGAGTAAACGTAAATGGTATTGCTCCAGGTTATATTGCCACTGATAATACAGAAGCGTTGCGCAATGATCCTGAAAGAAGTAAATCTATTTTAAGCAGGATACCAGCCGGACGCTGGGGTGAGCCGGAAGATTTTAAAGGAGCTGTTGTTTATTTAGTATCCGCTGCCGCCAATTATGTAAACGGAACAATATTAACTGTTGACGGTGGCTGGATGGGTAGGTAAGATCAGTGAACAAATTGATAGAACACAGCAGGGATCACAAATACGGAAACACTATTATTGTAAAAAAATGAACAGCAATAGTATGGTTTCGGTATAGAAATAATATTCAGTATGGAGATAAGATTTCAAAATAGCCCGTCAGAAACAAAGGGAATGACGACGGAACAACTACGGGAAAATTTTCTTGTAGAAAACCTGATGCAGGATGATCTGATCAAACTGGTTTATTCGCATTACGACAGGGTGATCATTGGTGGTATAAAGCCCGTAAATAAAGCAATAGAACTGCCCAATCATGCTGAATTGAAAGCGGAATATTTTTTAGAAAGAAGAGAACTTGGGATCATTAATGTAGGTGGTGAAGGAGAAATAATAGCTGATAATAAAAACTATCCATTGAATCTATTGGAGTGTTTGTATTTAGGCAAAGGAACTAAAGAAGTAAGTTTTAAAAGTTTTGATCCCCAAAACCCCGCTTTATTTTATTTAATGTCGGCCCCGGCACATCAGGCCTACCCCAATAAAAAAAGTACAAAAGCAGAAGCATCGCCTGTTGAGTTGGGTGATACAACTACATCCAACAAAAGAATCATTTACAAATACATTCACCTGGATGGCATACAAAGTTGCCAGCTGGTGATGGGACTTACTGTATTGGAAAAAGGCAGTGTATGGAATTCCGTGCCACCACATACACATACACGTAGGATGGAAATTTATTTTTATTTCAACCTGGCTGAGGGGCAAAGTATCTTTCATTTTATGGGCGAGCCGCAGCAAACAAGACATATTGTAATGAAAAATTATGATGCAGTTATTTCGCCGCCCTGGAGTGTGCATTTTGGTAGCGGAACTTCCAACTATGGTTTTATCTGGGGTATGGCCGGAGAAAATCAGGCATTTACAGATATGGACCCCGCACCGGTAACAAGTCTTAAATAATCTTTTACTATAAATTTATTAAAAGCAAGAAAAAAAATGTCAAAGAAAGTAGTAACCCTGGGAGAAATAATGCTTCGTTTATCAACTCCTGATTTTAAACGTTTTGTTCAGGCCGATACATTTGATATTACATATGGTGGAGGGGAAGCAAACGTAGCCGCGGCTTTATGTAATTACGGATTAAACGGAACATTTGTAACTAAGGTTCCCAATAATGCGATTGGACAAAGTGCGATAAATCATTTGAGGCGTTACGGCGTAGATACACAATTCATCGCAAGGGGTGGTGATCGTTTGGGAATTTATTTCCTGGAAACAGGTGCTTCCATGCGGGCATCACAGGTAATATACGATCGTGCAGGAGCTTCTATCGCTGATGTGGACATCAGTGAATTTGATTTTGATAAAATTTTAGAGGGCGCAAGTTGGTTTCATACCACAGGTATTACACCTGCATTGAGTGATAAAGCTGCTGCTTTAACAGAAGCAGCGTTGAAAGCCGCGAAGGCCAAAGGCATTACTACCAGTATTGATCTGAATTACCGCAAAAAATTATGGAGCAAAGAAAAAGCGAGAGAAGTGATGACCCGGCTTTGCAAACATGTAGATGTTTGTATTGGCAATGAAGAAGACGCTGATACCACCTTAGGATTTAAAGCGAAAGACACGGATGTAACGAAAGGGGAATTAAACCTGGAGGGGTTTAAAGATGTGTTTAAACAAATGAAAGAAAAATTCGGATTCAAATATATCGCTTCCTCATTACGTGAAAGCCATAGTGCCAGTGACAATGGATGGAGTGCTTTGGTATATGATGGCAACGAATTTTATCATACAAAAAAGTATGAAGTACGGATCGTAGATCGTGTAGGTAGCGGCGATTCTTTTGCAAGCGGGTTTATTTATGGTTTGGTAACAGGAATGCCAATGCCAGAGGCTGCTGAATTTGGTGTAGCGGCATCTGCTATTAAGCATACGATTCCCGGCGATCTGAATCATGCTACATTAGGCGATGTAAAAGATCTTGTCAAAGGAGATGGTAGCGGCAGGGTACAGAGGTAAAGCCCCTGTCCCCTAAAGGGGAACTTAGGTCGGATAGTCTTTTTTGATAAGTTAAGTACTTTAAGAAGTAAGTTTAATAATTGTGTAACCAGCTTTAGTTCCCTGATGAGCTTCGTTGCGCCTGCCCCGACGAGGAGCAAAGCGACGGAACTCGGGGTCGCACTCTTGTACTGCATATCGTTACTGAACTTTTAAAATCATATATAACAGCAACATGATTATAGATACCATTGCAAATGCAGCGAAGTATTTTTCAGTTCATCCTTTATTTGCTAAAGCTTTTGAATACATTAAGCAGACGGATCTGCTAAGTAAAGAACCAGGCAAATATGAAATTGATGGCGATAATTTAAAAGCCATTTTTTCTGATAAAAAAGGTATGACCGCCAGCGAATCAACCGCGAAGTTTGAATGTCATAACAAGCATATTGACATACAGCTTTGTCTTTCCGGTCTCGAAACGATTGGCTGGAAACCAAGAGAAAAATGCGCTGTTGAAAAAGGAGGATATAATGAAGAAAAAGATGTTCAGTTCTATAGCGATTCTCCTGATATGTATTTTCAATTGACCAATGGACAGTTTGTAATTTTCTTTCCGGAAGATGTACATGCGCCGATGATCGGGGAAGATGAAATAAAGAAATTAGTTATCAAAGTAAAAATTTAAAATCAATTATGAGCAATAGCAGCAAGCAAGTAACGGATAGTATTATAGCACAGGGAATGTTGCCCTTGTATTTTAATGCTGATGAAGAAGTTAGTATAGAAGTTTTGAAGGCCATTTATCGTGCAGGAGTAAAAGCAGTAGAATATACAAACCGCGGGGAAGCTGCTTTACGCAATTTTAAAAAACTCATTGAAATCCGCAATGCGGAAATGCCAGGATTGTTATTGGGCGTAGGCACGGTAAAGAATCTGCAAACGGCACAGGATTATATTGCCGTAGGTGCGGATTTTCTTGTAAGCCCGGGTTTTGTAAAAGAAGTAGCCGACTATGCCATTGCAAATGATATTTGGTATGCTCCCGGTTGCATGACACCTTCAGAAATAATCGAAGCTGAAAACAGCGGAATAAAATTTATCAAACTATTTCCCGGCAATATGTTGGGGCCTGAGTTTTTAAGCGGCATTAAAGATATTTTTCCGCAGTTATTATTTATGCCGACCGGCGGAGTGGATACTACCAAAGAAAATATTGAAAGCTGGTATAAAGCCGGCGTATGTGCCGTAGGTATG
>CAMLEX010000472.1 GCA_946479055.1 uncultured Bacteroidota bacterium
AAATCGACAAGTGATTTGCTGAAATCGATGCTGCATGTCCCGAAATCGACAAATGATTTGCTGAAATCGATGCTGCATGTTCTGAAATCAACACGTGATGTCCTGAAATCGATGCTGCATGTTCCGAAATCGACAACTAAAGTCCCGAAAACGATAACTCAAGTCCCGAAAACAGCATCTCTTGTCCAGAAAAAAGAATAAGAAAATAAAAAATAAAACAAACATTTTAATCATTAAACAAATATCCACTAACAAACACCATCTCTATGCCTGTAATCTGAGATTACAGACAGGAAATAGTGAAAAATTCAAAAATTATGACCAAAAATCAGGAAGTAAAACTCAACATGAGCGGCGCAGTCATCAGCTTTTCCGATGAAAACACAACCATCACCGACACTGTCCCCGCCTATGGCACCACATTAACCGCATTCAAAGCCAAAAAAGAAGAAATTGACGATACCATCCAGCTCGAAGCACAGGTTATCTCAGGTATCGCTATCACCAAAAAAGTTCTTAAAAAAACGCTCTGCAACACCGGTGAAGTAGTCGCCTCAGGCCTATTTGCATACGCCACCTCTATCAACGATCCCGAACTCCAGCAAAAAGCAAAATACACAGCCAACAGTTTATTAAAATTCAAAGACGATCAGTTACCATCCATAGTTCAAAATCTGCATGATGACGCCAATACAGTCATCGCCAGCTTAACCCCATTCGGAGTCATAGCAGCCACACTCACAGCCTTTCAAACTTTAATCAATCAATACAGCGCCAAAGTATCAGCCCCACGCAATGCCACAGCACTACGCAAAGCCTATGGAGCACAGCTAAGAGTATTATTCAAAGAAGGAGACACAATTTTAAAAACCCAGCTAGATAAACTAGCCATACATTTCAAAGCAACAGAACCAGAATTCTATGCAGCATATAAAAACAACCGCGCATTAATAAACGGCCCCACATTATCCACACAAGCAAAAGGAACTCTCCTAAACAGCGTCAACGGCCTACCCATCTACAATGTAACAATAACAGTATTGGGTAAAACATACACCACCAAATCCAATCTCGATGGAACCTATTCATTAAAAATACCAGTCCCCGGCATCTACACAATCATCTTCACCATAGATGGCTATCAAACCTATCAAGCCATCAATGTCGAAGTCAAATTAGGTCAGGCCACCACCATCGATGTACAGTTAATACCAACACCATAATACATCTCTTCATTACAAAATCAATTATAACTTGCAAAAAGCAGCCGCCGTGGAATATTCACAGCGGCTGTTTGCGTTATTGCGGTGGACAATGGAACAAATCAAAATGCCTTCAATTTTTCATTCATCTCCGTAAGGCCTGCCTTGTTTAATAACTCAGAAGCAATAGCTGAAAGT
Source organism: uncultured Bacteroidota bacterium (assembly GCA_946479055.1). Next base: position 1,401 of record CAMLEX010000472.1, read on the forward strand.
TCCTGCAAGGTTTCTTTCGAAACAATATCCAGTACACTTACTGTTTTATCATCTGTATCTTTTCCATTCAATCCTCTCTCTATTACTTTATTCAGCAGCAACAGGTTTTTCCTTGTAGTGTGCAGATTTACTTTTACGGTTTCACTCATGCCCGGGATACTTAAAACTGTATCATAAATAAGAGCCACATCATTCTTTGCTAGCATAAAATATTTTTAATTCATTAATCATTTTCATTGTTCAAAAATAAATTGAATCAGGTATTGCATCATCCTTCAAATTCGAAGATGATGTAACTGCGTTTGTGTTGTTATTAATTTCACATCGATATTGATTTTGTGCGATAAGAAAATAGTGTGGTATGGAAAATAATAAGAAAGGACTTACCTGTGATCAGGTTAAGCAAATGGATATGGTTGATTACCTGGCTTCATTAGGACATCGTCCCTCAACAATCAGAAATAATGATTACTGGTATCTATCTCCGCTGCGTACAGAAAAAACAGCCTCCTTTAAAGTAAACCGGAAACTCAATTGTTGGTACGATCATGGCACAGGCAAAGGTGGCAACCTGGTGGACTTTGGAATACTGTATCATAATTGCACAGTCAAAGAATTGCTCCAAAATTTCGATAATAATTTTTCTTTTCGCCAGCCACCTCAAATATTAATCACTTCAGAAGAAGATGCGCCGGAGAGCCGTATCAAAATCATTGATGAACATCCAATCATTTCTTTATCATTGATCCGCTATCTTAACCAGAGAAGAATCTCTTTAAACGTTGCTAAACAATACTGCCGGGAAGTAAGTTTTGAATTGAACAACAAGGCCTATACAGCCATAGGATTCAAAAACAATGAAGGCGGCTATGAATTGCGGAATCAATGGTTCAAAGGCAGCAGTTCACCAAAGGCAATAACCATCGTCAACAACAATGTAAAAGACTTAGCTGTATTCGAAGGATTTTTTAACTTTCTATCCTACCAAACTATTAACGAATACAATGATCTGAAAGAATCAAATTTTCTTATTCTTAACTCTGCCTCATTTTTTGAAAAAAGTCGCTCTCTGATGGAGCGACATGAGAGTATCAGGTTATTCTTAGATAATGACAAAACCGGACAAAATTGCACACATCAAGCGTTAACATGGAGCAATAAATATAAAGATGAAAGTAAACTGTACTCAGGCAATAATGATATGAATGAATGGATGCAGGAATTTGGTAAGAGACAAAGACAATCGGTTCGTCAGAATATATGACGTTTGATTATTAATAGCTCAATGAAACGATACGATTGTGAAACCAGGATTATTAAAAGGCGCTTAGTTTCCATCTTAGGAAACGGTTAAATGTACGTTTGTCGGACAAACGGTTTCCCTTTCGCTCCGGGGTCGCTTCGGGTTGAGATTTTAAAAGTGAAGAATGAATATGAAGAAGGATGATAAAATAAAGCGAACAAGGAAGGTAACGGTAAGGTTTACTGAGGGAGAATACAATAAGATAAACACTTCTTTTAAAGCTACTACCAAGCGGAAACTAAGCGATTATATCCGCTATGTGTTGCTGGATAAACCCGTAACGGTATATACCCGAAGTAAATCTCTGGATGACTTTCTGACAGAGATGATCTTGCTAAGAAATGAACTTTCTGCTATTGGTAACAATTTTAATCAGACGGTAAAAAAACTTCATACACTTGACCGGATTCCTGATATAAAATCATGGGCGATACAAAACGAAAAAAACAAAGAAACTTTCATGATGAAGGTGGAAGAAATCAAACAGAGAATAGCACAAATTTCAGACAAATGGTTGCCAGAATAAATACGAGCAAAAGCATATCAAAAGCTCTTAATTATAATGAGCAAAAGGTGCAGCAAAAGCAAGCGGAGATTTTACATGCGCAGAACTTTTTAAAGGATGCTGATAAACTTAGATTTTATGATAAGCTGAATCACTTTAAAAGAATAATGCAACTGAATGAAAGAACTACTACAAATACTCTGCATGTGTCGCTGAATTTTGATCCATCGGAGAAGCTAGCTAATGATAAACTGATAACTATTGCTCAAACCTATATGGAAAGAATTGGCTTTGCCGATCAGCCGTATTTGATCTATCGTCATTACGATGCTGGGCATCCACACATACATATACTAAGTACAAATATTAAAACGGATGGCAGCAGGATATCCATGCATAATATGGGGCGCAATCAATCTGAAAAGGCAAGAAAGGAAATCGAGATTGAGTTTGGTTTGATAAAAGCAGAAAGTAAAAAAATGCAGGATGCATTGCAGATTCACCCGGTGAATACACAGAAAGCATCTTATGGAAAGCTTGCGACCAAGCAGGCTATATCCAATGTATTGGGAATAGTAATCAATCAATATAAGTTTTGCTCATTACCTGAACTAAATGCTGTACTGAAACTGTATAATGTAGTAGCAGAAAGAGGCGAGAGAGGATCGAGAATGTATGAAGGCAAAGGACTCAGCTACCGGGTGCTGGATGAAAAGGGAAATAAGATAGGCTCACCTATTAAAGCAAGTGCTTTTTATCTAAAACCTACACTCCCCTACCTTGAAACGAAATTTGCAGCGAACGAATCTCTTAAGCAACCATATGCAAAGCGATTAAAGTCAACTATTGATTATACTTTTCAAAAACTAAAAGAACCGACACTTCAAAAATTAATAGAGTCATTAGAAAAAGAAAAGATCAGCGTTGTATTACGGCAAAACAAAGAAGGAATTATCTATGGCATCACCTATGTAGACCACTCAGGCAAATGCGTATTCAATGGCAGCGAACTGGGCAAGGCTTATAGCGCGAAGATGATACTGGAAAGATGCAGCAAAGAAGAACAAAAACCAGTACCTATTATTTCCGAAATGAAAAGAACTAAGCAATACGAGCCTATTGCTGACAGCGTTCCATCATCCTTACACCAGAAACAGTTTGATGATAAAATAATTGAGACACTAATGGCCGCCGATCCGTTAAATAATTATGTTCCATTTCAACTAAAACGAACAAAGAAAAAAAGAAAGAAAAAACGTTTATCCATTTAATATAATGATGCTATGAATACCGGAGAGAATGAACAAGGATTGAGAAAGATATTGGATATGACAAGGCTGATCAGTATTGTGATATTAGGACTTCATTTCTATTATTATTGTTATCGCGCTTTTGAGGAATGGGAGCTGACGGCGAGTCTTTCAGACAGGCTCTTAAGTAATATCAGAAACACCGGCTTATTCGATCAGTTTCTTAATTCAAAATTGATCGCTTTAGGTTTCCTTGTCATTTCGTTGTTTGGAGCTAA
>CAMLEX010000473.1 GCA_946479055.1 uncultured Bacteroidota bacterium
TGCACATATTTATTTCGTTTACTGGAATTGTGTGCTACAATAACAAACTTCTCCCCTCTTCCATATTGTTTTCCCAAATCTATTTCAACCCTTTCGTACAGCGGACTTCCTATTTCATAGATGGGCGTTGACCTGGATCCCCCATCTGTTTGAAACAAGCCTATTGAAGCCATCACAAACCAGGCACTCATCTGCCCCTGGTCTTCATCTCCAAGATAGGCATTGGCAATTCCGTTTCCATAATAGCGTTCAAGAATAGAACGACTCCATTTTTGCGTTAACCAGGGTTTACCAGCCCAGCTAAAGAGAAAAGCAAAATGCATGGATTGCTGATTGCCTTGCACAACCGGGTAGTCCCAATACTGGTCATTCATTCCATTGTATCTCCAGGGCTCACTTTGCGTGAATCCCCAATCCAATCTTTTTACAAATTCATCTTTACCAATTAGACTGGCCAATGCCGTCACATCCTGTGGAACAAAGAATGTAAGTTGCCATGCATTTCCTTCAACATAATGTTCATTGGCACCACTACGGAAAGCATTGAAATCTTTGGTCCACTCTCCGTTGCTTAATTTCATATGGCAATACCCGTCCTTATCAATAGCATTCTTCCACCAATTACCTCTATCGTTATAAGTTTGATACAGCGATGAATCGCCCAATGATTTTGCTAACTGCCCTACGCACCAGTCGTCATAGGAATATTCCATTGTATTGGAGAAACGGCCTGAATCTGAAGGAACATAGTGATATTTCAGGTAGGCTTTAAGATCCCTGTTGCCTACAAAGCCGCTAAATACTTTTTGGGCCGGTGTAGATTGCATTTTAACAGAAGCGTTCAACACTTTTTTCGGGTCGAAATCTGTTATACCCATTTGATAAGCGCTAACTATCATAGGAATTTCATGTTCGGCTACCATAACAGGAATATAGTTCATCCCTGCCGGCCCCTTGGCTAACCATCCGTATGCATCATACATTGCCAATTGAGATTTTACCCATTTACTACTCCATTCAGGTGTTACAAGATTCCAGAACTGATTTAAATTCCAAAAGGTATTCCAAAAAGCATCACAGCCTAAAGCAACTTCGTCTTTGCCTTTCAATTTTTGAATGGCACCGTCCGTTCCTTTCCATTCGCCGTTTACATCGCTCCAGATATTTCTGCTGCAAACAGACCGGTACATGGCATTGTAAAAACGAATTTTATCGAGCCTGTTTGTAGTGGTGATTTTAACACGGTTGAAGATATCGTTCCAAACATTTTTTTGATTATTTCCGACAGCATCGAAGCTCCAGTTGAAAGGAGTAGTTACTTCTGTTTCTAAATTTTCGCTCGCATTGGCAATGCTTACCAAAGAAATCCCTGAACGTGTTTGAATAACAGGATTTGTTCTGGTATCAAATTCTAAAAAGATTCCGGCATCTTTAATGTCTTTTGCTTCTATTGAATCTTCATATTTAGTTTCACCATTTATCCACCTTCCCATACGCTTTATGGGCTGATCGAATTCAATAACAAAATTGACAGTATAATCCTGGTCGGCATCATTACTCCAAACCTGGGGAGATAACTGATGAGAGAAGCCTTCAATCCGATTTTTTCCAACCTTCCGTACGTAAATTTCTTTCAACTTGTAATCATATTCTGCTGGTATATGTAAGTCAACAAGAATTCGGGAATCATCCCTGTTTTCTGGAAAGATATACCGCTGAAAACCACAATGGGTGGTTGATGTAACTTCAGCCTTAATGTTGTAGTCTTTAAGGAGTACCTTATAATAGCCTATAGGCGCTTCTTCGGACTTCTTATCTATTCTTGATCTATAGCCGGAACCGGGATTTAATTCATCTCCGATAGTTGTTTTCAACTTCCCATTCGTTGGAAAAATACCTAAACCGCCCAATGTCCATTCATGGATATGACTAAACGTTCCGATACTTTCATAAGCAGGTTCATACCCCGCCTGCCAACCTGCGTTTTGATTATCGGGGCTAAGTTTAACCATACTAAACGGCATCCATGGACCAGGTGCAATCATCCATCGGGAATGTCCAGTTCCCATTCGGGTGTCTATATAATCGGCCGGGGTTTGCTTCTTTTGCCTGGTACGATTAACGCTACCCTCTTCAACAGGTTTACCATCAACAAGAACTCTGTATTTGCCTTGAACGGGCTTCGCAACACCAGGCATCGGTACCTCAAATATGTAATTCCCTTTTTCAACCACTTCATTAAATACATCCTCGCCATCTACTTCCACACGCAACGTTGATTTTTCCGACAACTGCTCAATGCTTACCAACAGCGGTTGGATTTCTTTGCCGTCTTTATCTAAAGTATATTTTGCAGGCTCAACCTTGCGAACAAATAATTTGGTTGGTTTTACTAATGCACAGTTGGGGCCATTCATTTGAACCTCGTCAAACATTATCCAGGACCCTTGCAAGACTGTTATTGTAATAGTATTACCGCCTTTCTTAAGCCCATTGCGGCTAATAGGAATTTCAATTGTCTTCGGCGTTGCAGTTGATAGATTTCCCGTAATGGATGCCGTGTCAATATATGGTTCGTTTAGTCTTGGCGAGGGTTGCTTCTTTAAATCGTAGCCTGATGCCCCGAGCTGGAAAATTTCCTCCTGACCATTAATAATTATTTTAATCAGCGGTAAGAACTTCTTTGCATAATCAGCAAGCTTAATCAGCAATTTATATTCTCCATTTGCTGGCGAATTTTGAATTCCAAATAAAATATTAACCTGATTCGTCCTCCATCCTGAAGTAGGCCAGGTTCCGCCCCATGTATCAACCGGCCCAGGAAGTACATAAGGAAAATCCTCTTTTTCTTTCGAATGTCCAATTAAAAAGAACTTGTCTTCATAACCAAAATCACGTCCCACAAAATCTTTGAATTTATTCGGTGCCAAAGCAAATTCGTTGGATGACTTATCAGCATTTCCTATTTTCCAAATTGTCTTTTGCGCAATACACTTTACGAAAAAACCACACAGAAACAAAGCCCCGAAACACATAATTCTTTTCATAAATTAATATTAATCAGTTACAAATAATAACATTGTTTTTGTATTGATTTCTTAATTAGAAACAAAAAAATGTCCTTCAATATCTTTTTCAATAGTGTCAATGCAGATAGCCTTATACATATTGGAAAAGGGTTTTGCTACTTCAATTGTTCCATCATCACAATTGCCGTATATAACACACCGGCTTCGCCCCTGAAAGTGCCGGAACCACGTGGTTTGTTATCAACCGAGTACCATTCATAAAAACCTTTGTTATCCTGCACACGTTTTACCATTGGTTGTATTTGTTCATACGCATCTTCTGTAAACCCGTATTTCACCAACTGCTGAATCATCCTGGCACCAAACCATGTCCAGTCGCCACCATTCTGGTAACTGTAAACGGGATTCATGATTTTATTAACAAAATAACCTTCGGGGTAAGGAGGATAAAGCGTAAGCCCGATAGAAGCCGCACCAGCCTGCTGCACCCTTTTCTTCATCTCTTCCAGTGATGTTTTTATTTCCCGCTTGTTTAACAACCCGGCTTCAATAGCAACAGCGGTTCCGCCGAAATAATAGATTTTATTCTCATCAAAATCAGCCGGGAAAGGTGAACCTTTCAAATAGATATGCGGAATGAACTTTTGCTGTTTGCTATCCCACAAATACTTTCTGCAGTTTTTGGCAAGACGATTTTTTATCTTGCTCCATTTCGGTTTGGTGGAGGGATCTATTTCCATCAAGTTATTCAACGCAACAACCAACATGGCATTATCATAAATATCAATGGCAGGATGGGTATTGTTATCCAGGTCTACACCCCAGCCATGTTCCGGTTGCACATCGCCCCAATCGGCAGTAGTTGCACCAATGATTAATCCGTATTGTTCATTAAACCGGTGGTTCATCAAAAACTCCATCGCCCACACCAATCTTTCACTTACCGTTTTATCGCCAATCTTTTCGTTTAAAATTGTTTTATCGCCTGTAAGTTGAATGTATTTGTAAACTGCCTGCACCAATGATGTTTCCTGGTCGGTTTCTACCGTGTTTTTATGCCCGGCATAACGGGGCTCCAGTTTTGAATAAGAAAAATCGGTTTCGCTTTTTTTGATTTTTTCTGCCGGAGTAAACCCATCAATAATATTCCCGTCATCGCCCTGCATTCGGAAAAACACCAACAGGTTTTCTTTCAACACTTCTTTTGGATTCACCTGCGCTGCCAGTTCAATAAATGTATTGTAATCACGAATCCACACTTCCCGGTATCCATCGCCGGCATTAAAACCTGTTTTCATTACCTCCAGTGCTTTGGTTTTTACAAAGGCGAAGTATTGATTGCTCCTGATCTTTTCAGCAAGTGACTCGTTGCCTGGTTTCTTTACCTGTGCGGTAGCTATAAATGCAACAGACAGAAATAACAACAGGGAAGTGCTTCTCTTCATTTTCATACATTTCATTTTAGTCATTAACAACATTGATTTTATTAAACGTTAATCTCTTATTATTTCGTTGGTACAGGGGGCAATGTTTTACCCCAGGATAAATTCGGTTGTTCCCCTAACCATAATTCCAGTACCCCTCCTTTCCGAAAATCGGCATGCGAAAAGAAAAACTGGTTATGCCCTTTATCGTTTAATGTAGCTTTTTGAATATAACAATTTGCTTTGGAGTTGTTATGTGTTTTAATCACAAACTCTTTT
>CAMLEX010000474.1 GCA_946479055.1 uncultured Bacteroidota bacterium
GAATCCTTTCAATGATCTGATATAAGCTGCAAGTGCTACCTGTATATGAATGGGCTCTATTGACGATTGCAAGCCGTTAAAACTTTTCCTGAACAGCGATATATAATTTGAATTGGCTGACAACCGTTTAGCTGATACTGCCAGAGAGCCATGTATTTCATCTTTGTTTTGAATGACATCCTTTACCTGGTCTTCAAGAAAAGTGGCCCGTAGATCATAAAACTGCCCGTGCTGATAACCGGCATTAATCAGTGCAGGTGTATTTCTTGACAAGAAACCCTTGCTGCCTGTTGCAATACTTAATGGAAGACCATCCGTAAATGCCTTTTCCGGCTGATGACAGGATGCACAGGAGGTTTTATTATTAAATGATAAAATACGATCGTAAAAAAGTTCTTTTCCTAAAGCAATTTTTTCTTTACTCAGGTGTGAGTTGGCATCGGGAGTAAAAAAGTTTACATCAAAAGCGTCTTCATCAAATACTGTCGCTACATCCCCTCTTAAAGTACTGATACCTGTGAGCACCGGAATATCCAATTTTTTCTGTAAGGCGAAAATTTTCCTGGATGCAGGATTGATATAATTTGTAATAAACTCCAGCCGGTCAAATCCATTAAAGCTTCCTGCCCTTTCTGCAAATGTTATACTCTCATTTATTAAGTAGTAGATTGAATCAAAGTCATTTTTTAATGGTGCCTGTTCATATAGTTTTAGTATAGATAATACACTGTTTAACGACGGTTTTATTTCATTTACCGATTGCAGGGCTACCGGCATATCAAAGCCTGAAATACCCAAAGTAATGACGCGGCTTATATTCAGGCGCAATGCATCAAAGACCTGGTCATCCCTGAATTTATTTCCTGCCCATAAGTTCTGTAGCCTTGTAACAATACTTTTTAATTTTTTTGACTCCCGTAACAGTTCTGATTTTGATGTTGTATCATAACCAGGAAATATAAACTCTTCAATTACCTGGAAACCGATTGGCTCTATGACAGTATTTTCTTCAGCTTCTATTTCAGGTAAAGGAGCTCCGTTTATATTTTTGGCCGTAGTTGGAAAAAAATATTCGACGGCCCACTCTACTTCTTTGTATAAGGCATGTCCCTTTAAAAAATTTTGCTGCAACTCTGATTTGCTGCTGTTCTTTTCAGCAAGTGGTACCCATTCTTCTATCAGCCAGTTTTCAAACAAGTCAATCTTGTTCTGAACTTGCTTATGTACCGCATCAATTCTATTCCGCGGCGTCTGTTGATTTCACCTTACAAAAAAGGCAATAGCGGCTATAAGAAAAATAATAACAGAAGTTATCCTTAATGTGAGTATGCGCATAGCAAAATAGTCTTTAAAAACGTAAAGCCCCCTGCCAGACAGGGGGCTTATAAATTGAGTTATTTCTTATTTCGCTACCCCTTGCAATATTACCACTTGTCCGCCTTCTTTGTTGTTGGTAACAGTTGTTCCATCCGCATTCAGGAAACGTTGTTCCTGCCAGGTATGCGGATGAATATTTAACAAAAAGGTATTAGGTACACGGATAAGATCCGATATATCATACATGGCTCCAAATTCCCAGCTACCAAAACGGTTATTGCCGCTTGTATTGTATTTAGCATTAAAAACAGCATCGTCCCGGCGGTGATCCATTGTTATAAATGGTTTGTATTCGCCCGTTTCAATATTATACTGCCATACCCATGAATCGTGTTTTGCTGCAGGATAATAAGAATCTCCATCTTCCTGTATATATACGAAGTTCTCAGTAACACATATATTATCCGGATTGATCAGATCATTACCCGGATTGATGCCGCCATCGGCTACGGGTGTAATTTTTGCTTTCAATGGATCGTTAGCATCCAGTACAACTTTATATATTCTGCCCCACATGTTTTTTCCAACTGTATTAGCAACGCCGGTTGCAGCAAAATAAATTTCCCTGTTGTTGGCAGGACTTCCTTTCCTGTAATCAAGATCTTCAACTCTTGCAAATTGCACTGCTTTTTTTGCTATGGATTGCGCTACAATTTCATTGCCGGTTGCTGTTGAAGCATTATCTATTTCTACAAATTCCGCATCATAAGTAGTGCCTACAGTCATATCTGTCTCAACAGAATTTTGGTTGGTACGGCGCAGAAAATATAATTTTCCATTAGTCATATCCCCTACTGTGTTAGAAATATACATGATCAGCTGACCATTGCTATCATCTTCTCCCATCATAATAACAGTTTTTCCAGGGAAAGCATGTTTGTTAAGTGGTAATGCATTTTCCATACTTGCTCTTCCCAAAGCTGGCAGTACCCTGTCAGTTCTTTTTTTATCATTTACTGATCCAAAGGGATCAATAGCATGTATTCTTGAATCAGGACCGGTTTCACCTGCTGTTAAAAATACGGGGCCAAAACCATTTTCCTGTGGAGTAGCCATCGTAGCGGAGCATAAACGCCACATGCCGCCCTCTGCATCTACAATATATTCACCTTTTGTTGGGTTTAAATATTTGTCAAGATAAACACGGGAAACAGATCTCAAAATTTCGTGATTGTTTATCATTATATATCCTTCACCATCCGGATTTTTTAATAATCCTGCGCCGTCAGGCTGGGCGCCAAATACAAATGAAGGTGATTGGGGTAAAATATCATCACTGCCAATAAGAGTATACATTTTCAAATCTTCAAAACCTGGCATTGTTTTTACCAGCAAGGGTGTTGCAGATTTATTCTCAAACATTATTTGCGGATTAGCTTTACGCGATAATTGAGCAGGTACTATTTCCTGATCTTCTATTGCCGGTCTGCTTGCTTTGTTGCAGGATGCAGTTACCACGATAACCAGGGCTGGCGTCAAAAATTTAAGTGCTTTTAATTTCATACTGTAGAAGTTTCCACTAAGGTCAGCAGTCCATATGTTGAAAACATTAAGACAATGTTACCTGCATGTGAATTTTATTCAGGTGGAATGTTTAGTTGACTTTAACTGCCTTATAGTGTTGCCGTCGTCACAACGGCTAATATTTTATTTCCGGAAAAGAAATTTGTAATCAGCAATACGGGGTTTTATTCAATGTCTTTCTAAAAAGAATTATCCTGTATATTTAGTCTCAAACATTATTTACCCACAATGAAATTTTCCCCATTCCTTATAGTTGCTCTTACGATTTGTATTAGTTGCAATTCTCAAAAGCAATCACAAAACCCGGCAATTGTTGCAAACGGGCAAATTAAAACAGGTGCCGATCAAACGGAAGAATATCTTCCTTATTTAAAAGGTAAAAGAGTAGCGATTCTTGCCAATCTTACGACCATCATTGGAAAAACTCATTTGGTTGATAGCCTGAAATCATTGGGTGTTAACATCGTTAAAGTGTTTGGACCAGAGCACGGCTTTCGTGGCAATGCGAGTGCAGGCGCAAATATAGCCGATGAAATAGATGCCGCTACAGGTATACCGATAATCTCGCTGTATGGCAAAAAGAACAAGCCAACGAAAGAAGACCTGGCTGATGTCGACATCATGATCTACGACTTGCAAGATGTAGGTGTCCGTTTTTATACCAACATTAATGCCCTGTCACGTTTGATGGAAGCTTGTTATGAAAATGGCAAAGAGCTGATGATCCTTGACAGGCCTAATCCCAATGGTTATTTGATCGATGGCCCGATACTCGATATGAAATTTAAGTCGGGCATCGGTATGTTCCCCATTCCGATGTCGCATGGACTAACGGTAGGAGAATTTGCACAGATGGCCAATGGCGAAGGCTGGCTGACCAATAAAGTACAATGCAAACTCACCATCATCAAAGTGGCCAACTATACACACGATATGCCTTATACTTTGCCGGTGAGTCCATCGCCTAATCTAAACACACAGCAGGGAATTATGTTGTATCCCTCAACCTGCCTGTTTGAAGGCACATATCTCAATCATGGCCGCGGCACCTATTTCCCTTTTACCGTATTGGGAAGCCCGGAGCTGAAAGGTATATATGATTTTTCCTTTACGCCTACAGGTATCAAAGGAATGGCAGAAACCCCTCTATTCATGGATCAGGTTTGCTACGGATTAGATCTGCGGAAATATGATGTCAATGTACTTCGCCAAAGTAAACAGGTAAACATTCAATGGATGATCGAATTGTATAATGCCCATCCCCATAAAGAAAAGTTCTTCGACTCAAAGCTGAGTAATCAAATGAATACAATTGAATTGCTGGTTGGAGTGGCCGCATTCAGGGACCAGATCATTGCCGGAAAACCCGAAAAAGAAATCCGCGCCAGCTGGGAACCTGCACTGGGAGAATACAAACAAATGCGGAAAAAATATTTACTGTATCCTTAACTATAGTTTATACCTTATCCTTGCTCTCATTTTCTTTCCTCAATTTTTTTAATTCTTTTATTGTCCGGACAATAAGAGGTATAGTAATGACAAGAATGAATGCAATGACAATATAGTTTAGCCAGGGCTTTAAAAAAGGTCGGCTGCCGATAAAATACCCTGCTGCTACAAAACTTACAATCCAGATCACCGAGCCTGTAATTGTTAGCAGCATAAAGCGTCGGAAATCCAACCTGATAATACCAGCAACGATAGGAGCAAATGTGCGGATGATGGGTAAAAATAATCCCGCTGTCAATGCCAGCCAGCCATACTTATTATAAAACGATTCTGCCGTTTTCAGGTGATGCTTGCGAAAAAATTTTGAATC